>NZ_CP147404.1:35000-232500 GCF_037201805.1 Bacillus sp. FJAT-52991
GCGGGCGCAGGAAATTTGAGAGGAGCTGTCCTTAGTACGAGAGGACCGGGATGGACGCACCGCTGGTGTACCAGTTGTCTTGCCAAAGGCATCGCTGGGTAGCTATGTGCGGACGGGATAAGTGCTGAAAGCATCTAAGCATGAAGCCCCCCTCAAGATGAGATTTCCCATAGCGCAAGCTAGTAAGATCCCTGAAAGATGATCAGGTAGATAGGTTCGAGGTGGAAGCGTGGCGACACGTGGAGCTGACGAATACTAATCGATCGAGGACTTTTCCTAGGCGATTTGTACGGTTACAATACTTATTATCCAGTTTTGAAAGAACAATTCTTTCAAACTTCATAGTCTGGTGGCGATAGCGAAGAGGTCACACCCGTTCCCATACCGAACACGGAAGTTAAGCTCTTCAGCGCCGATGGTAGTTGGGGGTTTCCCCCTGTGAGAGTAGGACGTTGCCAGGCACTAACAAAAAGAACAGCTTAGGCTGTTCTTTTTTTGTGTGAAAAATGAGAGAGTGGCTTTAGAAAACCATAAAAATAGATTCGCATATTTTAAGAGAAAGTGGAGATACTACCAAGTAGGAGGTGGGGAAGATGAAAAAAACGATGGAACAGCATATTTGTATGGTATGTGAACAAAATAAGCAGGAAGGTATTTATATTTATCAAGCTTTCATATGTAAGGAATGCGAAAAAAAGGTGCTTCAAACAGAACCCGAAGAAGAAGCTTATGTTCATTTTGTAAAGAAAATGAGGAAAATTAGAATCCCCTCTGTTTTTTCGTGAGAATTCTATGGTAGGCTAGTAGAAAAGTATAGAAAAGGACAGGATCTATAGTGACTCAAGGACGTATTCCGCTTATTGAAGCTCTGCAGCGACATATCGATCAGAAACCGCTGTCTTTTCATGTTCCTGGACATAAAGGTGGGCAAGTATGGATGGATGGCCATGCTGGAGATTTTCAGAAGCTTTTAGCTTATGATCAAACTGAAATCTCAGGATTGGATGATTTTCATTCTCCAGAAGGATGTATTCAAGAGGCTCAACGATTATTAATAGATTTGTATCAAACGAGGAAAAGTTATTTTTTAGTGAATGGCAGTACGGTGGGGAATTTGGCCATGATTTTATCTATATGTGAAGAGGGTGACCTCATTTTTGTCCAGCGTAATTGCCATAAATCTGTTTTAAATGCATGTAAGCTTGCCAAAGTGACACCTGTATTTTTAGAACCTGAATATGATGCTTCGTTCAAAGTGGCAAGCGGTGTCAGTTTAGATACGGTTGAGCAAGCATATAAGGAATATGATTCAGTGAAGGCGATCGTTTTAACGTATCCCAATTATTATGGGATGGCTACAGCGATTGAGCAGGTGATAAAGGTTGCACAGAAAAATGGCTCTTTCGTGTTAGTCGATGAAGCTCATGGGCCACATTTTGTTTTAGGAGAGCCATTTCCTAATAGTTCATTACAGTGGGGAGCGGATCTTGTTGTGCATTCGGCTCATAAAATGTTGCCGGCGATGACAATGGGATCTTTTTTGCATGTGAATTCGTCTAGAGTACCATTAGAGAAGCTTGAGTTTTATTTACAGGCGTTGCAATCTAGCAGTCCATCATATCCTATTATGGCTTCTTTAGATGTAGCAAGAGCGTTCTTAAAAGGGTTCTCGCATGAGGATGTGGCTTTTACGCTAGAAGTGAAAGCTATTTTGGCTGAGAGATTGCAAGGGAAAGGACTGGAGATTTTGCTACCGGATGATCCTTTGAAATTGTTGCTGCGAAAACAAGGATACACGGGATATGAGTTGCAAAATCATCTAGAATCAGCAGGGATTTATTCAGAGCTCTCAGATGCTTCACAAGTATTATGTACGTTCCCTTTGTTGAAAGCAGGAAGCAGTGATTACATCGAGCTAGCTAAGTGGAAAATCGATGGACTCATTTTACACGAAAAACAATCTGTTTCTGAGGTTGTAGATTATAGATCTCCTGTAAAAAAGACGTCTATGTTAATGATTTCTTATAAGGAACAAGAAAAGCTTCCTAGAATGTGGATACCTTTAGCTGAAGCAGTTGGTGAAATTGCAGCGGAGACCGTGATTCCTTATCCACCAGGTATTCCTTTATTAATCACTGGAGAGCGAATAGCAGTAGAGCAAATAGCTGCTTTGACTCAATTGCTTGAACAGCAGGTACATATTCAAGGAGGCCAGCAATTAAATGAAAGACAGATTGCGGTATATCGAACATCTCAAGTTTAAAGATATTTTTAGCTTATTCATAAAGTTAGTTCATGTTTCGGAGGTTAAAGGATGAGGAAAGGGTTATTTATTACAGTAGAGGGACCTGAAGGGGCTGGAAAGTCGAGTATGATGCAAAGGCTAATTCAGCAGCTTGAAGAGGAAGGGTTTCGCGTAACAGGAACACGCGAACCAGGTGGCATCTCCATTTCTGAACAAATTCGTGAGGTGATTTTAAATAAGGAAAATACGGAGATGGATGGACGAACAGAGGCACTTTTGTATGCGGCAGCAAGAAGGCAGCATCTTGTAGAGAAAGTAATGCCTGCACTATTAAGAGGAGACATCGTCCTTTGTGATCGTTTTATTGATAGCTCTCTTGCTTATCAAGGGTATGCGAGGGGGCTGGGGATAGAAGAAGTATTTGAAATCAATCGCTTTGCTGTAGACGATGTGATGCCAGATTTAACATTATTGTTTGATGTCCGTCCAGAAGTAGGGTTAGCAAGAATTAATGCTCATGTAGAAAGGGAAGTCAATCGACTTGATTTAGAATCGATTCACTTTCACGAAAAGGTGAGAGAAGCATATTTGCTTTTAAGTGAAAGGTTTCCGGATCGAATCGTTAAAGTAAATGCAGAAGCGTCTGTCGAAGAAGTGTTCCATCAAAGTATGACTTATATTTTGGAGCGAATTAGAGCGACCGAGCAATAATTAAGATCATCTAAATTTCTTTTCTTCTCTGCGGTTGTTTCAGTTTCTTGGTATAATGAAAGAAGGAGAATTGGAAAGAGGAGGGGGAATTATGAAATTAATCTTAGCGGTTGTGCAGGACCAAGATAGTCATCGCTTATCACAAGCCTTAATTGATCATAATTTTAGAGCAACGAAGCTTGCTTCGACCGGCGGTTTTTTAAAAGCGGGGAATACAACGTTTATTATTGGAACGGATGACATTCGCCTTGATAAAGCTTTAGAAATCATTAAAGAAAATTGTCAATCAAGAGACCAAATGGTAGCACCTGTGTCACCGATGGGTGGAAACGCGGATTCTTATGTCCCTTATCCTATCGAAGTACCTGTAGGTGGGGCCACAGTATTTGTCTTACCAGTAGAACAATTCCATCAATTTTAATAGGGGATAGCTCATATGAAGATTGAAAAAGACATACATTTTAATATTGACAAGCCGCGAAACGACCAAAAGATTAGTTCAAACGGACAATCTAAATTTTCGACAATGGTTCAACAGCATGGGGAACAATTGAAAACCGATCAAATTCAGCGGCTATTAACGGATATTGAAGGGGCGGGAGAGCGACTAGCTCGTTCCCGGACATTCCAAGATTTAGCGAAGTATAAAACGCTTGTTCGTCGATTTATTCGAGAAACAGTTGACTTTGGCATGAACTTGAAAAACTCTCACACATGGAATCAGTTTGGAGAAGGACGGAAATTAAAGTTAGTAGAGACGATCGATGAGAAATTAATTGAGTTAACAGAAGATGTTATGAATAAGGAAAAGAAGTCGGTCGATCTGCTTGGACAAATAGGAGAAATTAAAGGATTAATTATTAATTTATACACGTAGGCAGGGATGTACATGTCTGAGGTATGGAAAGAATTAAATGAATTACAGCCGGTTGTGCTCAGAATGTTAACAAATAGCCTAGAAAAAAAGCGAGTGGCTCATGCTTACATTTTTGAAGGTGATCAAGGAACAGGGAAGAAAAATGCGGCCCTGTTTTTTGCGAAAAGTTTGCTTTGTGAAGAACAAGGAACGATGGCTTGTGAGGCATGCAGCAACTGTCGTCGGGTGGAAAGCGGGAATCACCCTGATGTTCATTATGTTGAACCAGACGGCTTATCAATCAAAAAGCAGCAAATTACTTTTTTACAGCAGGAGTTTAGTAAAACAGCTGTAGAAGCACAGAGAAAGATTTATATCATTCAACATGCCGATCGAATGACAGCTAGTGCAGCCAATAGTTTATTAAAGTTTCTAGAGGAACCAAACTCTGATACCGTCGCTTTATTATTGACTGAGCAAGTTCAACGCATGTTGCCAACAATTATTTCTCGTTGTCAGCTTCTTGTTTTTAAACCCTTACCACCAGAACTTCTTCAAAATAGGCTGAAAGAAGAAGGGGTTTCTATGCCTATGGCCTCATTAGTGGCTAAGCTAACCAATAACTTTCAAGAAGCACTCGAATTAAGTCGTGAAGAGTGGTTTGCACAGTCACGTACAATAGTGTTAAAATTATACGAAGTCCTTCAAAAAAATCCACTAGAAGCAATGGTGAAATTACAAGAGGACTTTAACGGGCATTTTAAAGATAAACAACAAGTTAATCAAGCGCTTGATCTGCTGCTGCTGCTTTTCAAAGATTTGTTGTCGTTGCAGACAGGAAAAGAAACGGGTCTTGCTTTCCCGGATCAGCTTGCTTTACTTAAACAAAGCGCTCTACAATCTTCTGCCAAAAGAGTGACAGAGCAAATGACAGCCATTTTAGAAGCGAAGCGCAAGCTTGATGCCAATATGAATCCACAATTGTTGATGGAGCAGCTTGTGTTGAATTTACAGGGGGGAGCATCCTTTGTATGATGTAGTCGGAGTCCGCTTTAAGAAAGCGGGAAAAATATATTATTTTGATCCAGTCGAGCTAAAGATTGAAAAAGACGACCATGTGATCGTTGAAACAGTTAGAGGCGTCGAACATGGACAAGTGGTTGTCGGAATGAAAAAAGTGGAGGAAGAGGATATTGTTCTTCCTTTAAAGAAAGTAATTCGTATCGCTGATCAGAAAGATCGCCTCATAGTGGAGGAAAATAAATTAGCGGCGCAAGAAGCTTTTGAAGTATGTTGCGGAAAAATTATCGAACATAAGCTGGATATGAAGCTTGTAGATGTAGAATATACATTTGATCGCAATAAAGTGATTTTTTATTTCACAGCTGATGGACGAGTGGATTTTCGAGAGTTAGTGAAAGATTTAGCTGCTATTTTTCGGACGAGAATTGAGCTTCGCCAAATTGGTGTTCGCGACGAAGCGAAAATGCTCGGAGGAATCGGGCCGTGTGGTAGAATGCTTTGTTGTTCAACATTTTTGGGTGATTTTGAACCAGTCTCCATTAAAATGGCGAAAGATCAAAATTTATCATTAAACCCCACAAAAATTTCAGGCTTATGTGGCAGACTCATGTGTTGCTTGAAATATGAGAATGATGAATATGAAGCGGCGAAAGAAATCCTTCCAGATGTCGGTGAAAAAGTAAATACCCCTCATGGCTTTGGGAAAGTAGTGGGGTTAAATATTTTAGAACGAGTTCTTCAAGTAGAAGTATTCGAACAAGAGCGGGTGCTTGAATTTACGATGGAAGAAATTACGACAGAAGGCGCCATTTCAGCACAAGCCACAGAGTAATGGGGTGGAATGAGTGGATAAAAAAGAGTTCTTCGATTCAGTCAGCGATATGGAACTACAAATTGGCCAATTGTATAAACGGCTCGGTGATTTGAAAAAGAGTTTGGCAGAAATACTAGAAGAGAACAACTCATTAAAGCTCGAAAATGAAAACTTGCGACGTAGGTTAGCAGAGCTAGAATTTTCTCGAAGTCAAGCCGCTCAAGAAAAAAATGGAGAGAATAACAACACAAGTCCTTCAAAGTTGATGGATATTGGAGAAGGTTATGATAATCTCGCTAGGCTTTATCAAGAAGGGTTTCATATTTGCAATGTTCATTTTGGTAGTCCGCGTAAAGACGAAGATTGCTTGTTTTGTTTATCGTTTTTAAATAAAAAATAATGTATGTATTGAGGCTGTCCAAAAGGCCAGTGCCAAAACTTCCAAACATGAGAAGAGAAGGCCTGTCAGGGGCAGCCTTTATTTTTAGGCTTTGTTAAATAATAATGTTGATTTTGATGATTTTCGCTTCTTTCAAATGAGTCAAAAATCAACACTACACTTTAATATTATTAGCATAATGGAGGAAAGAAAGAATGGTCACATTGAAAGGTGATGAAAGGCTGGATTATTTGTTGGCAGAGAAGTTGAGAATTATTCAAAGTCCAACTGTATTTGCCTTTTCATTAGATGCGGTACTTCTTGCTAGATTTGCTTCAATTCCATTAAAGAGAGGATCAATCATTGATTTATGTTCAGGCAATGGTGTGATTCCTTTACTCATGAGTGCTCAGACGAAGATGCCAATTACGGGAGTAGAAATACAAGAACGACTGTATGATATGGCCATTCGGAACGTAGAGTATAATCAATTGCAGGAACAGATTACAATGGTACATGGTGATTTAAAAGATGCTCCAAGTACGTTAGGCCGTGAAAAACATAATCTTGTTACCTGTAATCCTCCTTATTTTCTATCGTCATCCCGTGAGATCATCAATCCGAATGAGCATTTGGCTATTGCTCGTCATGAAATATGCTGTACGCTTGAGGACTGCATTCGTTCAAGCAGTCAGCTATTAAAGCAAGGTGGAAAAGCTGCCTTTGTTCATCGACCTGGAAGGCTGCTTGACTTAGTGACATTAATGCGAAAGTATCGTCTTGAACCAAAGCGGCTTCGTTTTGTATATTCAAACCAAGGGAAAGAAGCGAATACAGTGTTGATTGAAGGCATAAAAGATGGTGCACCAGATATCAAAATATTGTCTCCTTTGTATGTGTACGATCAACAAGGAGAATATACGGAAGAAGTTAGAGAGATGTTATATGGAAGAGAGCAATAATCATTATTTTTATGTGCTTGAGTGTCGGGATGGTTCTTTCTATGGTGGCTATACAACGAATGTAGAAAAGCGTGTCAACACGCACAATGCCGGCAAAGGAGCGAAATATACACGCGGAAGAGGACCAGTACGTCTAATTCATTTTGAAACTTATCCTACTGTTACCGAAGCGATGCGAGCGGAGTATGCTTTTAAACAATTAACGAGAAAGAAGAAAATGGACTATTTACAAAAGGGGGGAATATGGAAATGATTAATAAACAAAGAAGCTTTGCAAACGAGGAAGAAGGGGTGCTTTATTTAGTACCTACTCCTATTGGGAATTTAGAGGATATGACCTTCCGTGCCATTCGAATCATGAAAGAAGCAGCTGTAATCGCAGCGGAAGATACAAGAAATACGAAGAAGCTTTGTCATTATTTTGAGATCTCCACACCCATTACGAGCTATCATGAGCATAATAAAGAAGTAAGTGGAAAAGCACTATTAGAAAGAATTCTCAAAGGAGAGAAAGTGGCTCTTGTGAGTGATGCCGGGATGCCTTCTATTTCTGATCCGGGCTTTGAACTTGTTGTCGCCGCGATTGAAAAAGACATCACAGTCGTTCCGCTTCCTGGAGCGAACGCTGCGTTAACCGCATTGGTTGCTTCTGGGCTAGCACCGCAGCCTTTTTACTTTTATGGCTTTTTAAGTCGAAATAAAAAAGAAAAGAAAGCTCAGCTAACTCAGTTGAATAAGAGCCGTGATACTTTTATTCTTTATGAATCGCCTCACCGACTGAAAGATACGCTTCAAGCAATGGCAGAAGTGCTCGGTGAACATCGCAAAATTGTTTTATGCCGAGAGCTGACAAAGAAGTTTGAAGAGTTTTTGCGTGGGACGATTGCAGACGCGATTCACTGGTCAAAAGAAGAAAATATTTTAGGAGAGTTTTGTTTAATTATTGAAGGCAATGTAGAGGTTGAGGAAGAAGAAAGTGAACAGTGGTGGATGAATTTATCAATAATTGAACATGTGGACCATTACATAAATGAACAATCCTTGTCCTCTAAGGAAGCGATTAAACAAACGGCAAAAGATCGCGACTTACCAAAAAGGGAAGTGTATCAGTCGTATCATGTCGAATTGTGAAGATCTCATTTATAATAAAAGAAACGAGCCTACTAAAGGCTCGTTTTTTATAATGAATCAATTATTTTGCAGTTTCAAATGAAGCAGCGATTTCTTGCATTAATTGCTCTGCACCTTCGCGGCTAAGAATTAATTTTCCACCAGCAAGTTTTATGTTGTCGTCAGAAACTTCACCAGTGATTTGGCAAGTCATGCTTGGCTTATATTTCTTTAAGATGATTTTCTCATCATCTACATAAATTTCTAATGCATCTTTCTCAGCAATTCCTAATGTACGACGAAGTTCAATTGGAATAACTACGCGTCCTAACTCGTCAACCTTCCGAACAATACCTGTTGATTTCATAATAAAATCACTTCTCCCCTCAAAATGTAAGTTTTTATAAACTAGCTATTTGCTTTATAGTCGTCATAATTCGACATTTTTTTTATTTATGAATATATCATACCAACCTTTCCCATGATCGTCAACAAGAAAATGTAATTTTTCTATTAAATGTAATGTTGTTAAACCCTTGATACATAAGGAATTTGAAGGGAAGGATGAAAAATTTTAAAGATTTTGTCGAAAAAGTAATGAAAATGTAATTTTTGTCGACAAAATTTGATGATTGTTTCATTTTTGGGAAATTAAATAGAGAATAATAGATTAAATATTTACAATTACTCTTGAATAAGAGAAAATGAAGAGAGTGGGTTCTTTACCAACTATGTATATTCATTTCATCAAAGAGGTAAAATGTTAGTAAAAATCAATAGTAAATGCCCATATGGCAGTGCGTAAATGGAAGCTCTCGACCGCTGGTGAGGGCTTTTCTATATAAATATCTATATGTCTATAGGAGGTTTAGGAAGTGAAGGATCAGTCTAATACATTTTATATTACAACGCCTATTTATTATCCAAGTGGTAATCTTCATATCGGTCATGCTTATACGACGGTTGCTGGTGATGCAATGGCTCGCTATAAACGACTGCGTGGTTTTGATGTGATGTACTTAACAGGAACAGATGAGCACGGCCAGAAAATTCAACGCAAAGCGGAAGAAACAAATGTAACCCCACAGCAATATGTGGATCATATTGTCGAAGGTGTTCAAGAGTTATGGAAAAAGTTAGATATTTCCTATGATGATTTCATTCGTACGACGGAAGAGCGGCATAAGAAAATTGTCGAAAAGATTTTCAAGCAGCTACTAGACCAAGGCGATATTTATTTGGATGAATATGAAGGCTGGTATTGTACGCCATGTGAATCTTTCTTTACTGAAAGACAGCTTGAAAATGGCAATTGTCCAGATTGTGGTCGATCAGTTGAGAAAGTAAAAGAAAAATCATATTTCTTTAAAATGAGTAAATATGCGGATCGATTATTGAAGTTTTATGAAGAGAATCCTGAATTTATTCAGCCGGAGTCTCGTAAAAACGAAATGATCAATAATTTTATTAAGCCTGGTTTAGAAGATTTGGCTGTCTCACGGACGACGTTTGATTGGGGAATTAAAGTACCTGGAGACCCAGAGCATGTTATTTACGTATGGATTGATGCCTTATCGAACTATATTACGGCTCTTGGTTATGGAACAGATGATAAAGAGAAATATCAAAAATATTGGCCAGCCAATGTTCATCTTGTAGGGAAAGAAATTGTCCGTTTCCATACGATTTACTGGCCGATTATGTTAATGGCACTGGACTTACCATTGCCGAAAAAAGTGTTCGCTCATGGCTGGTTATTAATGAAGGATGGAAAAATGTCGAAATCGAAGGGGAACGTTGTAGATCCCGTCACATTAATCGATCGCTACGGCTTAGATGCCCTTCGTTATTACTTGCTACGTGAAGTGCCATTCGGTTCAGATGGCGTATTTACGCCAGAGGGCTTTGTGGAACGCATCAATTTCGATTTAGCCAATGACTTAGGCAATTTATTAAACCGTACAGTGGCGATGATCAATAAATACTTCGATGGCATTATTCCAGCGTATAAAGGATCAGAAGGTGAATTTGATCAACAGCTATTACAAACAAACAAAGAAACGGTAGAAAAATACGAAGAGGCGATGGAGAACATGGAATTCTCTGTTGCTTTATCAGCTGTTTGGCAACTGATTAGTCGAACAAATAAATATATCGACGAAACGCAGCCATGGGTGTTAGCGAAAGAAGGAGAAACAGAAAAACTAGGTCACGTCATGGTTCATTTAGCGGAATCTTTAAGACGAGTCGCTGTTTTATTACAGCCATTCTTGACACAAACACCGAAAAAGATTTTTGAACAGCTTTCGATTGTAGAAGCAGAATTAACTGCATGGGAGAGCTTAGCTCAATTTGGTATGATTCCTGAGGGGACAACTGTTGTCAAAAAAGGTCAACCAATTTTCCCACGCCTTGATTTAGAAGAGGAAACGAACTTTATTAAAGAGAAGATGCAAGGAACTCCAGCGAAGGAAGAAAAGAAAGAAGAAGAACCTTATGTTGAGCTTGCGGATGAAATTACAATTGATGACTTTATGAATGTTGATTTGCGTGCAGCGACGGTACTCGCAGCAGAACCAGTGAAAAAAGCAGATAAATTATTAAAGCTTCAATTGGATCTAGGTTTTGAAAAACGACAAGTCGTTTCAGGAATTGCGGAGTTTTATAAACCAGAAGAGTTAGTTGGACGTAAAGTGATCGTGGTTGCGAACTTAAAACCAGTGAAGCTTCGTGGTGAGCTTTCTCAAGGGATGATTTTAGCTGGTAAGAAAGATGGCGTCTTATCTTTAGCAAGTATCGATCCATTTTTACCAAACGGTGCTCGGATTAAATAATTTTGTTTTTTGAAAGCATAGAATGTTTCACGTGGAACAAAAATTCGACGAGAACTTCTATGTTTTTCTTTTCAGAAAGGATGACTAGAATGCTTTTTGACACGCATGTACATTTAAATGCAGAGCAATATAATGAAGACGTAGATGAGGTAATTCATCGCGCGAAAGAAGCTGGTGTAACGAATATGATTGTTGTCGGTTTTGATCGCCCAACGATTGAAAAAGCGATGGAACTTGTCGAACAACATGATTTTTTATATGCCAGTGTCGGCTGGCACCCAGTAGATGCAATTGATATGACAGCAGACGATCTTAGCTGGTTAGAAGAACTGGCGAAACGTCCGAAAGTGGTTGCCCTTGGAGAAATGGGATTAGACTATCATTGGGATAAATCACCCAAAGACGTGCAAAAGGAAGTGTTTCGTCAGCAAATTCGCCTAGCAAAAAAGGTAAAGCTACCGATTATTATTCATAATCGAGAGGCGACAGAAGATACTGTCGCTATTTTAAAAGAAGCAGGTGCCGATGAAGTGGGTGGAATTATGCATTGCTTTACCGGCAGCGTCGAAACAGCTAAGGAATGTGTGGAAATGAATTTTTATATTTCCCTCGGTGGGCCAGTGACATTCAAAAATGCGAAAAAGCCAAAAGAAGTCGCGGCAGATATTCCGCTTGATAAACTGTTAATTGAAACCGATTGCCCATACTTAGCTCCCCATCCTTATCGTGGCAAACGAAATGAACCTGCCTTTGTCAAATTAGTGGCTGAACAAATTGCCGAATTAAAAGGACTTTCCTATGAAGAAGTAGCGAAGGCAACAAATGAAAATGCGTTAAAATTGTTTCACATCGAACCACAGGAGAAATGAAATGAAAATCAAAGAAATTATTGTCGTAGAAGGCAAGGATGATACAGTAACGATCAAACGAGCGGTTGATGCGGATACAATTGAAACAAATGGCTCGGCTGTGAACATGGCTACCATTGAAAAGATCAAGCTGGCACAGGAATCTAGAGGCGTGATTATTTTTACTGACCCTGATTTTCCGGGGGAGAAAATTAGAAAGTTTATTTCCGAACATGTGCCGAACTGCAAGCATGCTTTTTTACCGAAACATCAAGCATTGCATAAACGAGGCAAAGGTGTTGGCGTGGAGCATGCATCTATAGAAGCGATTCGTGAAGCATTAAAGGACGCACAATTAATGGAGCGAGAAGCAGCAGAACAAATTACGAAAGAGGATTTAGTAGATGCTGGATTGGTTGGTGGAGCACAGGCGAAAGAAAGAAGAGAAAAGCTTGGCGAAAAGCTGCGAATTGGCTATACTAACGGCAAACAGTTGCACAAGCGTTTGTTAATGTTTCAAATTACGAAAGCGCAATTTGCCAAAGCATTAACAGATGTGCTACAGGAGGAAAATGAATGAAAGACATTGCGACTCCTACGCGTACGAAAGAAATTCTACAGAAATATGGGTTTTCTTTCAAAAAAAGCTTAGGACAAAATTTTTTAATAGACCCAAATATTTTACATCGAATTACGGAAACGGCTGAATTAACGAAAGAAACTGGAGCGATTGAAATTGGCCCAGGAATTGGCGCTTTAACGGAACATTTGGCGAGAAAATCAAAAAAAGTAGTGGCCTTTGAAATTGATCAGCGGCTACTGCCGATTTTGGAAGATACACTTTCTCCATATGATAATGTGAAAATTGTTCATGAAGATGTGTTAAAAGCAGACGTTGTCAACATTTTTCAAAGCGAATTTAGCGATTTGCAGGATGTCATGGTTGTAGCGAATTTGCCGTATTATGTGACCACACCGATTATTATGAAGCTGCTTGAAGAAAAACTGCCGATTAAAGGCATGGTCGTCATGCTTCAAAAAGAGGTAGCTGATCGTATATCCGCTCGTCCGGGTACAAAAGCATACGGATCTTTGTCGATTGCTATTCAATATTACATGGAGGCTGAAACTGCGTTTATTGTGCCTAAAACCGTGTTTATGCCACAGCCCAATGTCGACTCTGCTGTGATCAAGCTCATCAAAAGAGAGAAACCTGCAGTAGAAGTGGATAATGAAGCCTTCTTCTTTACCGTTACACGTGCTTCATTCGCTCAACGCCGAAAGACGATTTTAAATAATTTAACCAATCAATTACCACAAGGAAAGATGCATAAAGAGCAAATTATTCAAGCGTTACAACAAGCGGATATCGACCCTTCTCGACGGGGAGAATCGTTGTCGCTTGCTGAATTTGCTCGTTTGTCCAATCAACTATATCCCATCTTTCAATAAAACAACACGCTAAAGATCATCTCACGAGGGGTCTGGCGCTTATAAGGATATCTAAACTCTAGATATTGCTTATAAGCGTCAGACCCCCTTTGTTTTTAATCTTTAAGAGCCAATATGCCTATTGTTGCATAGGATAGGAGGAAGAGTAAAAAAGCAACGGGGATGATTAATGTGACGATTCAAATCAATTCTATTGTCAGCCGTCCATCATATGGAAATGATATTTTATTTAGAGTGACAGCAATTCAAGAAACGAACAAAGGAAAGCAAGCCATTTTGTTTGGTGAGGATTATCGATTGATTGCAGATGCCCCGTTATCTGATTTAATGGAGGTGGATTCTGACGAGCGCGAGCGAATAAGGGATGATACGAAGCGGTTAGAAGAGCAATCATTACATTTATTTCGACAAGAATTAGAGTTAATTAAAGAACGACAGGAGTACAGGGCGACCAGCTGCTATCGTGAAGAAAATGATGTGTTTCAAATACCCGGAAGAGTGTTGCACTTAGATGGAGATTCTAATTATTTAAAGAAATGTTTGGTCGCTTATGAAACGATCGGACTCCCTGTGTACGGTGTTCATTGTTTGGAGAGGGAAATGCCAGAAAAAGTGTCTGATTTAATGGATCAATATCGACCGGATATATTAGTCATTACAGGACATGATTCTTATTCCAAAGTAAAAGGGAAGAAATCAGACCTCGAGGCGTATCGGCACTCGAAATACTTTGTGCAAACTGTCAGAATCGCTCGAAAGAAAGTTCCGCATCTTGATCAGCTTGTGATTTTTGCTGGAGCTTGTCAATCTCATTTCGAATCCATGATCAGAGCAGGGGCTAATTTTGCCAGTTCGCCCTTTCGTGTGAATATCCATGCGCTAGACCCTGTATACATCTCTGCCAAAATTGGCTTTACACCTTTTAATGAAATGATTAATGTTCGAGAGGTGTTACGAAACACATTAACTGGAGATAAAGGGCTTGGTGGAATTGAAACGAGAGGGCTACTACGGTTAGGGATGCCTTTTCATCAGGCAAATGAAGAATAATGCAGAACCGAATTTATTTGTCATGAATAGATGAAAGTTGGGTAGGCTAAATATATGGTGAAAAAAGCAGAGTTTTGTAAAACAAAAAACGTTGACAAGAAGGGGTGTTGGTTGATAAAATTATTTATTTGTTTGACTTGAATCTTTATATGTGTTATAATTCAACTAGTGAGGTGGAAGCGGATGCCAAAAACATTAGCCGACATTAAAAAATCTCTTGATTCTAATCTGGGCAAAAGACTGTTGCTAAAAGCAAATGGAGGGCGCCGAAAAACGATTGAGCGTTCCGGTGTATTAGCTGAAACCTATCAGGCAGTTTTTGTTGTTGAATTAGACCAAGCGGAAAATGCGTTCGAAAGAGTTTCTTATAGCTACGCAGATATACTTACAGAGACAGTAGAATTAACATTTGAAGATGCAGCAGGAAGTGCAGTTTAAGTTGGCAGTGGACATTTTGTTTACTGCTTTTTATTTTTGTCTATTTACTCTTTCCATCCTTTCCCGCTTATTTTCTGTTAGAGGCCGGAGAAGCTATAAACAGGCGGTAAAAGGAGGAGAACAATGGGTAGAAGACGAGGTGTCATGTCTGACCAATTGAAAGAAGAGCTTGCGAAAGAGTTAGGGTTTTATGATACGGTTCAACGAGAAGGCTGGGGAGGAATTACCACTCGAGATGCTGGAAACATGGTTAAACGTGCGATTGAACTAGCAGAAAACCAGCTTGCTAACAAACGCTGACGCTTTTCACCACTTCTAAAATAAAAGCCGCCCGAGAACCGGAATTTTCCGGTTCTCTTTTTTATATGACAGCTTTTCATAGTAAAAAAGAAATGTTAAAATACCATAATCCAAAAATCTATATGGACTTTATGATAAAATAAGACAAACTGTAATGTGCACAAAAGTAGGTGGCCCATAGTGAAGATAATGATGAAAGCACCAGCGAAAATTAATTTAACACTCGACGTATTATATAAACGAGACGACGGGTATCATGAAGTAGAAATGATTATGACAACTGTCGATTTAGCTGATCGGATAGAGTTGGAACCTTTATCAGGAGATAAAATTCGCATTATCTCTCATAACCGTTTTGTTCCTGATGATAGTCGAAACCTTGCTTATCAGGCAGCTCAGCTTTTGAAAGACCGCTTTAACGTTCGTTCCGGTGTAGCTATTGGAATTGAAAAAGTGATTCCTGTAGCGGCTGGACTTGCAGGAGGAAGCAGTGATGCCGCTGCTACGCTTAAAGGGTTAAATCAATTATGGAATCTTGGACTGAGCTTAGATGAATTAGCTGAGATTGGAGCGGAAATCGGTTCTGATGTCTCTTTTTGCGTATATGGGGGAACGGCCTTAGCCAAAGGCAGAGGAGAGAAAATTCAACACTTGCCTGCTCCGCCTAATTGTTGGGTGGTACTCGCTAAACCAACTATTGGTGTATCAACGGCTGAAGTTTATAAGAATTTAAAATTAGAGGGATTGAAACGCCCAGATACAAAAGCGATGCTAGAGGCTATTCATACACAAGATTACGCAAGCGTCTGCACGAATGTAGGGAATGTGTTAGAGTCTGTTACCTTAAAGCTGTATCCAGAAGTTGCCCTTATTAAAGAACAAATGGAGCGCTTTGGTGCTGATGCTGTATTAATGAGCGGTAGCGGTCCGACTGTATTTGGACTGATTCAGCATGATTCAAGAATGCACCGAGTGTATAATGGCTTAAGAGGTTTTTGCGACCAAGTATATGCTGTGAGATTGTTAGGTGACGGAAATCCTGTTGATTAAAGCCGTATATTAAGATATATTTAATATTAAATATTCGGTTTTACTCCTTAGGAGGGCAGAAGTAAACATGAAATTCCGTCGAAGTGAACGTTTAATTGATATGACGCATTATTTATTGGAACATCCGCAGCAGCTTGTTTCGTTAACGTTTTTTGCTGAACGTTATGGTTCAGCTAAATCATCGATTAGTGAAGATCTAGCTATTGTTAAAGAAACATTTGAACAGCGTGGGATCGGCACGCTACAAACGATTCCTGGCGCAGCAGGTGGCGTAAAATATTACTCTAAGGTAAGTAAGGCGGAGGCCCGAGAGTTTATTGCTCGCATTTGCGAACAAATAGAAAAGCCAGAGCGTCTGCTTCCTGGAGGCTATTTATATATGATGGATTTGCTTGGTCATCCCCAAGTGATTCATAAAGTAGGAAAGCTGTTGGCATCCGCTTATGCGGGGATGGAAATCGATGCGATCATGACTGTAGCAACGAAAGGAATTCCTATTGCTCATGCTATTGCTTCTCATCTAAATGTTCCGGTTGTTGTCGTGAGAAGAGATAGTAAAGTAACAGAAGGCCCTACTGTAAGCATCAATTACGTCTCAGGGTCGACAAAGAGAATTCAAACGATGGTCTTAGCGAAACGCAGCTTGAAAGAGGGAGCGAAAGTGCTTCTTGTAGATGATTTTATGAAAGCTGGCGGCACCATTAATGGCATGATGAGTTTACTTAAGGAATTTAACGCAACTGTAGCAGGGATTGCCGTGTTAGTGGAAGCTGAGCATGATGAGGAACGACTTGTTGAGGATTATATCTCGCTTGTTAAATTGCAGGATGTTAATATAAAAGAACAAGCTATTTCAGTAGTTGAAGGCAATTATTTTTCAAGAAATATTGATTTTTCATAAGGGGAGATTAGGATGAGAACTGTATCGACTGAAAAAGCACCTGCCGCAATTGGGCCATATTCACAAGGGGTATTAGTGAATAATTTATTTTTTAGCTCTGGACAAATTCCGTTAACGGCTGAAGGCCAGATGGTAGAGGGAGATGTCGCTACTCAAACTCACCAAGTGTTTGCTAATTTAAAAGCGGTATTAGCAGAAGCTGGTGCTTCTTTACAAACAGTGATTAAAGCTACTGTCTTTTTAGCCGATATGGAGGACTTTGCTACTGTTAATGAGGTATATAGCCAATATTTTGCTGAGCATAAGCCAGCACGATCTTGTGTGGAAGTTGCTAGATTACCAAAAGATGCAAAGGTTGAAATCGAAGTTATTGCACTCGTGAAATAATCACGAGTGTATTTTTTTGGGAAATAACAAAAATTTTTCAAACTTTTCTCTGAAAAAAGAAGGAATATTAAAAAAATTATTGAATTACTAGTTTAAGCTTTTTATATAGGGGGAAAGGGTGGTGAAACAGAGTGGAAGTAACTGATGTGAGATTAAGACGTGTAAACACGGATGGTCGAATGAGAGCGATCGCTTCAATTACATTAGATAATGAATTTGTTATTCATGATATTCGTGTGATTGATGGCAACAACGGATTATTTGTCGCAATGCCAAGTAAACGTACGCCAGATGGCGAATTTCGTGACATTGCTCATCCAATCAACTCCAACACACGCGGTAAAATCCAAGATGCTGTTTTAGCGGAGTATCACCGATTAGGGGAATTGGAAGAAGTAGAATTAGAAGAAGCAGGAGCTTCCTAAAACATAGCGCAACAAGAGCCGACTTCTAAGGTACGGCTCTTTTTTTATTTCGGCAATATTAAAGTGCAGTTCAATATCATTGTTTAACAAAGCCTTTATTTTAACGACGACAAAAAAATGTCACTGTTTCAGTATCTTGAAATGAAGGCCTTTTTAAGATATATTCAATATGGACAAAAAGGTTATAGGGGGACCCCAAATGACGAATATTTATGCTGTCATTCTTGCCGCAGGTAAAGGTACACGAATGAAGTCGAAGCTTTATAAAGTGTTGCATCCAGTTTGTGGTAAGCCGATGGTAGAACATGTAATAGATCAAATTTCAAACTTACATACACAAAAGATTGTCACAATTGTAGGCCATGGAGCAGAAGAAGTGAAAGGCTATCTTGGCGACAAAAGTGAATTTGCTTTACAAGCAGAGCAACTTGGCACCGCTCATGCTGTTAGGCAAGCCGAAGACATTCTTGCAAAAGAAGATGGTTGTACTCTTGTCGTATGTGGGGATACTCCATTGATTAAATCGGAAACAATGGAAGCGCTTGTGAAATATCATCAAGAGCAAAAAGCGAAAGCAACAATTTTGACAGGCTATACAGAACATCCAGATGGCTATGGAAGAATTATCCGAAGTCAAGAGGGAACAGTGGAGCGAATTGTTGAACATAAAGACGCGTCTTCTGATGAACGACAAGTGAAAGAAATTAACACAGGTACGTATTGCTTCGATAACCGAGCTTTATTTGAAACATTAAAGAAAGTGTCAAATGATAATGCTCAAGGCGAATATTATTTACCAGATGTCATTGAGATTTTAAAGGATGCTGGTGAAAAGGTAACCGCTTATCAGACGCAAGATTTCGATGAAACTCTTGGCGTGAATGATCGAGTCGCATTAAGTCAGGCGGAGAAAATTATGCGTGAGCGTATTAATATTAAACATATGCGTAACGGAGTAACTTTGATCAGCCCTGAAAATACGTATATCGGTCCTGATGTAACAATCGGATCAGACACAGTGATTCATCCAGGAACCGTTCTTTCAGGTCACACGGTGATTGGTGATGACTGTCAAATCGGTCCAAATAGTGAAATCAAAAACTGCCGTATCGGCGACCATACAACGATTCGTCAATCGGTCGCATCAGACAGTGAAATTGGTTGTGATGTAGCTATTGGTCCATTTGCGCATATTCGTCCGGCCTCACATATTCATGATGAAGTCAAGGTAGGAAACTTTGTGGAAATTAAAAAATCTGTATTTGGTAAAGGTAGCAAAGCTTCTCACTTAAGCTACATTGGTGATGCCGAGGTAGGAAGCGATGTCAATATCGGATGCGGTTCGATTACAGTGAACTACGATGGAAAAAATAAATTTTTAACGAAAATAGAAGATGGCGTATTTATCGGATGTAACTCAAATCTTGTCGCTCCTGTGACGGTAGGAAAAGGCGCTTATGTGGCGGCAGGTTCAACGATTACAGATGATGTTCCTGGGGAATCTTTATCGATTGCTCGTGCGCGTCAAGTTAATAAAGAAAATTATGTGCAAAAACTAAACCTAAACGAATAAAGCGGAGGCCCACTATGGATAACCAGTATTTAGACCCAAACTTAAAATTATTTGCTCTTAATTCTAATCCAGCTCTAGCGAAAGAAATTGCCGATTCTATTGGAGTAGAGTTAGGAAAATGTTCTGTTAAGCGCTTCAGCGACGGAGAAATTCAAATCAATATTGAAGAAAGTATTCGTGGCTGTGACGTTTATGTCATTCAATCCACAAGCGGCCCTGTAAATGATAATTTGATGGAAACATTGATTATGATCGATGCATTAAAACGAGCATCGGCTAAAACGATTAATATCGTCCTTCCATACTATGGATATGCACGCCAAGACCGCAAAGCTCGTGCACGTGAACCAATCACGGCAAAACTAGTGGCTAACTTACTAGAAACAGCAGGAGCGACTCGTGTCATCACTCTAGATTTACATGCACCACAAATTCAAGGATTCTTTGATATTCCAATCGATCACTTAATGGGTGTGCCGATTCTAGCTGAGTACTTTAAAGGAAAAAATATTAGCAATGAAGATATTGTTATCGTATCTCCTGACCACGGTGGCGTAACTCGTGCGAGAAAAATGGCTGACCGCTTAAAAGCACCGATTGCGATTATTGATAAGCGTCGTCCTCGTCCAAATGTAGCAGAAGTAATGAATATTGTCGGTAATATTGATGGGAAAGTTGCGATTCTAATCGATGATATCATTGATACAGCGGGAACAATCACCCTAGCTGCTAGCGCTTTAGTAGAAAACGGAGCGAAGGAAGTATACGCTTGCTGTACACATCCAGTTCTTTCAGGACCAGCGATTGAGCGTATTCAAAACTCTAACATTAAAGAGCTTGTTGTAACGAACTCTATTGCCTTACCAGAAGAGAAAAAGATAGATAAAGTGGTCGAATTATCTGTTGCTTCTTTAATTGGTGAAGCAATTATCCGCGTTCATGAAGAACAATCAGTAAGCACGCTATTTGATTAATACCAATAAAAAAAGAGCCTATTTTTGGGCTCTTTTTTTTATTGGATCAAGAGAGAAATACTTATTATGTTTAAAGCTTATGGAAACGGGAATACATAAGAGAGAGATGGTTAGTAAAAATAGAAATTATAAACAGAAAGGTGAGTTTCTCTAATGAGTGCAGTACTTGAAGCAAAAAAACGAAATAGTTTTCAACGATCTGGATTGACGCAAAATCGCGAGGAAGGTAACTTTCCTGCAGTTGTATATGGCAAAGGAGTAGACAGTGAATCTGTTTATGTCAATGAAAGTGAGTTTTTAAAGACGATTAAAGAAGTAGGGAGAAATGGAGTTATCTCTTTAAAGATGGAAGGTCAAAAATATAATGTCATCTTGCAAGACTATCATCAAGATCCGCTAAAGAATGATATCGTTCATGCTGACTTTTTAGCTGTTGATTTATCTTCTGATATTACGGCTAATGTTAGAATTGATATTGAAGGGGAAGCGATTGGGGCAAAAGAAGGTGGCGTTCTTCAACAGCCATTGTTTGAATTATCGGTAACAGCGAAAGTAAGTGAATTTCCGGAAAATATTACGGTGAATGTATCACAATTAGGGATTGGCGCTACGTTGACAGTTGGAGATATTCGCAGCCAGTGCTCTTTTGAAATAAACCATGAAGATGATGAAACGATTGTGTCTATTCTAGCTCCTCGTTCAGGAGAAACAGAAGAGACAGAAACTGCTGAGGAACAAGCAGGAACTACTGAAGAGTAAAAAATTTAGCAGATGCCTAAGGGGTCTGGTTCACACGAACATGACAATATCTAGAACGATCTATCGTTTTTAGATATTAGCCATTTGTGAGGCCAGCCCTCTTTTCTCATGTCGCCTACAAGTCTTCATAGTAATTTAAAAGTATAATTTCTATCATTTGTGAGTTATACTTAAAATTACATAGCTTCAATTGGAGAGTTAAGAAGGAATTTGAGGTGTAGATGATGAAATTAATAGTAGGCCTTGGGAATCCAGGCTCTAAATATACAGGCACAAGACATAATATTGGCTTTGATGTCATTGATGAATTAGCTGAACGTTTTCAAGCTCCATTAACAGAAGCAAAGCACAAAGGTGTTTATGCGGTCGTTCGCAAAGGAATGGAGAAAGCGATTCTTCTTAAGCCGCTTACATATATGAATTTATCAGGTGAAAGCATCGGTGAAGTGATGCGATATTATAATATTGATGTAGAAGATTTACTCGTTATTTATGATGATTTGGATTTGCCTGTAGGTAAGATTCGTCTCCGTCAAAAAGGCAGTGCTGGAGGCCATAACGGCATCAAGTCGACGATTGCTCACATCGGTACGCAAGAATTTAATCGAATTCGCATTGGGATTGATCGTCCGAAAGCGCCAATGAAAGTACCTGATTATGTACTGGGACGGTTTACTGCAGAAGAACAGGAAAGTATGAAGAGTGTCATTTCTATATGTGCCGATGCAGTAGAAGCATGGATTGAACAGCCATTTCTTGAAGTGATGAACAAATTTAATCAGTAAATGAATAAATGTCTTCCGTCGTGCCTATACTAAATCTAATCATTGGTGTAGCGGGCAGCGAGGAGGAAGACAGATGGCTATTTACTATTTTTGCCGTCATTGCAATACTTTAGTCGGTTCACTTGATCAATCTGTGATCTCTACTAAACGGTTAGGTATTCACGCACTGACGGATCACGAAAGAACAGATATGATTCAATACGATCAAGATGGAACAATGAAGATTAAAATAATATGTGAAGATTGTCAGGAATCGCTTGAGAGGAATCCTGACTTCCACGAATATGATTATTTTATACAGTAAGCCGCTTTGGATGCCGATCCAAAGCATTTTTCTGTTTAAATTGTCGGAACAGTAAAAAAGAGTGTACTTTGTAACAGAGATTGAAGGGATTGGCAGCTAAAAGGGGAGGAACTGCGTGTGAATAGTTTACAAAATATATTTTTACAAAATCAAGATGTCCAAGTGTTATTTAGCGGGTTATCGGAAGGATTAAAAGAGCAGCTAGCAGCAGGTTTAACGGGCTCTTCAAGAGCGTTATTCATTGCTTCTGCTTATCAAAAGACGGACAAGCCAATTATGGTGATTACTTATAATTTGCTACAAGCTCAAAAGCTATATGATGATCTTCTGCAATTCACTCATGAGCAGGAGGTGTATTTGTATGCCGCCAATGAGCTTATTGCTGCAGAAATTAGTGTAGCTAGCCCTGAACTTCGCGCCCAAAGAATTGAAGTGTTAAATCACATTGTCAAAGAGAAAAAGGGAATTTATATCGTTCCTATTTCTGGACTTCGTAAATTATTGCCGCCGAAGCATGAATGGGAGGGGCTACAAAGACAGCTGACGCTTGGACAAGACATTGATTTAGATCAAATGATCAATGATTTAGTGAATATGGGTTATCAAAGAGCGGATATGGTCTATGCTCCAGGTGAATTTAGCTTGCGCGGCGGGATTATTGATATTTATCCACTGACATTAGAAGATCCTGTGCGTATTGAATTATTCGATACGGAAGTCGATTCTATTCGTACATTTTCCATTGAAAATCAACGGTCATTAGAAAATAAACAATCTATTATGATCAGTCCCGTAACGGAAACACCGTATCAGCCTGTTCATTTAGTCAGGCTTGCTCAACGGCTTGAACACGAATTAGAGGAGTCTTTAAAGAAGGTAAAAAACGAGGCGACTCAAAAGCTATTAAAAGAAAATATGAACATGGAAATAGAGAAGTTAAAGCAAGGACAAAGTATTGATAGCTTGTCGAAGTATATGGAGATTATGTACGAAGAGCCGATGAGCTTTGTTGACTATTTACCAAAGGATGGTCTCGTTTTTTTCGATGAAGTGAGCCGTATTAAAGAGCTAAATGACTCGCTAGAACAAGAGGAAGCAGAGTGGTATACGTCTTTACTTGAGGAAGGAAAGATTGCCCACGATATGAAGCTTTCTTACTCATTTGCTGAAGTGATGGCAAAAATTAAGCAGCCAATTATTTACCTTTCATTATTTATGCGTAAAGTGGCGGGAACAAACCCAGAGAACGTCATTAAATTCTCTAGCCGTTCGATGCAAAACTTCCACGGGCAAATGAATGTCCTTCATACAGAAGTAGAACGATGGAAAAAGCTTGGAATGACGGTTGTGTTTCTAGGTGAAACCGAGGAACGAATGAAGAAAATAGCAAGTGTTCTTGCAGATTACGAGATTGAGGCACTTCTCTCTCCTGAGAAAAGCATGGTGACGGAGCAAGCAATTCAAATTGGTTTAGGATCACTAACAGCCGGCTTTGAATTTTCGGAGCAGAAATTAGCCGTTATCACAGAACAGGAACTATTTAACAAGAAAACGAAACGAAATAAGAGCCGTCAAAAGCTCTCCAATGCAGAACGGATTAAAAGCTATTCTGAACTAAAGCCTGGTGATTATGTCGTTCATGTTAATCACGGGATCGGGAAATATTTAGGCATTGAAACACTAGAAATGAAGGGTGTTCACAAAGACTATTTAAATATTAAATATCAAGGGACAGATCAATTATATGTGCCGGTTGAGCAAATCGAATTGGTCCAGAAATATGTCGGTTCAGAAGGAAAAGAACCGAAAGTATACAAGCTTGGCGGCAGCGAATGGAAACGAGTCAAAAGCAAAGTACAATCTTCCGTTCAAGACATTGCTGATGATTTAATTAAGCTGTATGCGGAAAGAGAAGCGGCGAAAGGATATGCGTTTTCTCCAGATGGTGATATGCAGCGGGAATTTGAAACCGCTTTTCCGTATGAGGAGACAGAAGATCAACTTCGATCGATTCAAGAAATTAAACAGGATATGCAAAAAGAACGACCAATGGATCGCTTACTATGTGGAGATGTTGGCTATGGAAAAACGGAGGTGGCGATTCGTGCCGCTTTTAAAGCGATAGCAGATGAGAAGCAGGTTGCTTTTCTTGTGCCGACCACTATTCTTGCTCAGCAACATTATGAGACGATGCTAGAACGCTTCCGTGACTTTCCAATCAATGTCGGTTTATTAAGCCGCTTTCGATCAAAGAAGCAACAAACAGAGACATTAAAAGGATTAAAGAGTGGAACAATTGATATTATCGTTGGTACTCATCGACTGTTATCAAAAGATGTGCAATATCATGATCTCGGTTTACTCATTGTCGACGAAGAGCAGCGTTTTGGCGTCACACATAAAGAAAAAATCAAAAAATTAAAAACGAATGTCGATGTATTAACGTTAACGGCGACGCCGATTCCGCGAACATTACATATGTCGATGCTAGGTGTCCGTGATTTATCCGTCATTGAAACACCGCCGAAAAACCGTTTTCCGGTGCAAACATTTGTGGCTGAAAATAATCCTGCATTAATCAGAGAAGCGATTGAACGAGAGTTGGCGCGAGATGGACAAGTCTTTTATTTGTATAACCGAGTAGAGGATATCGAAAGGAAAACAGAAGAAATTTCCATGCTCGTTCCAGATGCTAAAGTAGCGTATGCTCATGGACAGATGACGGAACGAGAGTTAGAAACGGTCATTTTAAGCTTTTTAGAAGGTGAGTCCGATGTGTTAGTGACTACAACGATTATCGAAACTGGGGTAGATATTCCAAATGTGAATACATTGATTGTCCACGATGCGGATCGGATGGGGCTTTCCCAGCTGTACCAAATTAGAGGGCGTGTTGGACGCTCTAATCGTGTAGCTTATGCCTATTTTATGTATCGCAAAGATAAAGTGCTCTCGGAAACAGCTGAAAAACGACTTGAGGCGATTAAGGAATTTACCGAGCTAGGATCGGGCTTTAAAATTGCGATGCGCGATTTGTCCATTCGTGGTGCAGGGAATTTACTTGGTGCTCAGCAACACGGGTTCATAGATTCTGTCGGTTTTGATTTGTACTCTCAAATGTTGAAAGAAGCAGTAGAGCAAAAACGAGGAAATGATCAAGATAACAAGGTTCCGCCTTTTGAAATGGAAATATCTATAGATGCCTATATTCCAGATATTTATATTAAAGACAGTCAACAGAAAATTGAAATGTACAAGCGCTTCCGTAGCATCGATTCATTAGAAGAAGTAGAGGAATTGAAGGAAGAAATGATCGATCGTTTCGGTGAATATCCTCGTGAAGTGGATGATTTGTTTAAAGTGGCAGAAATGAAAATATATGCAAGTTTTGTTCAACTTGAAAAAATTAAGCAAGAAAAAGAAGCGGTCACGATTTGGATGAGTGATGTTGGTACACAGCATATCGATGGCTCTAAAGTATTTGAAATCTGTCATAAACACGGTCGTGCCGTTGGGCTTGGAATGGAAAATAATCAATTGAAAATAACGATTAATATTCAGCAATTAACAGCTGAAGCATGGTTTGCAATGGCCTATGATATCATTCAAAATCTTGAACATGCTAGAAAATAATCATCAAAATGCATAGAACTTCCTAGATGAAAGATAATAACATCAATGTGGCAGGAATATCGATGAAAAATCGCTTATTCATTGTCCAAAAAATCATCTGATGAAAGTGAGGCAACAAGATGAAAGCAACTGGTATTGTTCGTCGAATTGATGATTTAGGGCGGGTGGTTATCCCAAAGGAAATCCGCCGAACGTTAAGGATACGAGAAGGAGATCCTCTAGAGATTTTCGTTGATCGTGACGGGGAAGTGATATTAAAGAAATACTCCCCAATTAGTGAATTAGGTGACTTTGCTCAAGAATATGCCGAAGCGTTACATGATAGTTTGAATAGCAATGTATTGATTTGTGATCGCGATGCAATTATTGCGACCGCAGGTGTAGGGAAAAAAGAATATATGAATAAAAGTGTGGGATCATTAATTGAGGCGGCGATCAATGAGCGACAGCCAGCATTAAATAACCCACATGGTCCGGTTGAAATTGTCGATGGACGGGAAGAAAATATGCAATCGTATACGGTCGCTCCGATCATTGCCAATGGAGATGCTATTGGGGTCGTCTTGATTTTTTCAACGGAGAGAACCATGAGTGAAGTAGAGAAAAAATCTTCTGAAACAGCAGCTAGCTTTTTAGCGAAACAAATGGAACAATAACAAGGAAAGGAAGCAGTAAGAAAACGAGCTGCTTCCTTTTTTTGTTGATATCATTTAAATTTGTAATAGCTTGTTTAGAAGGGCTAGGTGTAGTTCATTGCCAAGTGGTAATCAAAAATCTTTTATGCGAGAAGCCGTTATTTTAACGATGGCGGCAATCTTTGTCAAAATCTTAAGTGCTATTTACCGCGTTCCTTATCAAAATATCGTAGGGGATATCGGTTTTTATATTTATCAGCAGGTGTACCCGTTATATGGAATTGCCGTTGCTTTATCTACCTATGGCTTTCCAATTATTATTTCTAAGTTAGTAGCAGAAAAAGAAGAGGACCATCTGCATGTGGAGAGAATCGCTCGACTGTCATTCACTATGATTAGTGTGTTAGGGGTATTGTTATTCTCTATTATCTTTTTTGGTGCCAATACAATTGCGAAATATATGGGAGATATGGGGCTGACTCCGATGATTCGACTTGTTGCCTTTTCCTTTTTACTTATGCCATTTTTAACTGTATGGCGCGGCGCTTTTCAAGGGATAGGAGATATGGCTCCGACAGCCGTATCACAAGTAGTGGAACAATTGATTCGAGTAGGAGGCATACTGCTATTTTCTTATCTTATGATTGACCAAGGATATTCGCTGTATGTAGCAGGTGCTGGAGCAATGGCCGGTTCCTTGGCTGGCAGTCTAGCTGGGATGTTCGTGCTGTTCTTTTTTATAAGGAAAAGATATTCTACCACCAAGCTTGGTTGGCCGAAAAAGAACGGATTCCATAAGAGAGAAATCCGCCTGTTAATCGTTCAAGGTACGGCAATTTGCCTATCAAGTATGATGCTCGTGTTGCTCCAGTTAGTGGACTCATTTCATTTATACAGCGGGCTGCTTCAAGCGGGACTTAGCGATGTAGAGGCGAAAATTGCAAAAGGCATTTATGATCGCGGTCAACCACTGCTACAGCTTGGAACGGTAGCCGCTGTTTCACTATCGTTGACGCTCGTTCCGCTTGTGACGTCCGCTTTTCAAAAAAATCAACAACAGGAAGTCAGAGAGTATATGCAACTGGCTGTGAAGATCAGTATTACCATTGGGTTAGCAGCTACTGTTGGTTTGATCAATATTATGGATGCCGTCAATACGATGCTATTTGAAAACAGCGAAGGGTCTTTCGTGCTGTCTATTTTTTGTGTGTCCATTTTGTTTAGTTCCGTTATCCTAACCTTTTCGGGGATATTACAAAGTATAGATAAAGACATTATTCCTGCTTTAGCAGTAGTCATCGGGGTGTTTGTTAAGTATATTGGAAATATACTACTTGTTCCTTTGTATGGAACAGCGGGTGCGGCTATCTCTACCGTCCTTGCTTTATGTGTCATCACTATCTTCCTTGCTTTTTGCATTCGAGGTCAACTGAAAATCCCATTGATACATACAACCTTTCTGTATAAAGCATTATTTTCTGTGACCGTGATGACAGTAGCTTTACAAATATGGCGAGTGGTAATGGAATATCTTTTATTTTCAAATGAAATGGATCGCCTACAAATGACTGTTCTTGCACTGAGTAGTGTAGCAATAGGTGCATGTGTATTTATTTATACAATGATGAAAGTTAACTTATTTACAGAAGAAGAATGGTTGCAAATCCCTTTTGGAGATAAATTAAAGAGAATCAGCCATAAAATCAAATAATACTTTTCAAGAAAGAGAGTGATGAATATGACTCATTCGATTACGATTGTCGGTCTTGGAGCAGGAGAGCTCGATCAACTTCCACTAGGTGTATATAAATTATTAAAAAGAACAAATAAGGTATATGCACGAACAATCGATCATCCAGTTATTACTGAGCTTCAAGCAGAGGGTGTATCATTTGATAGCTTTGATGATGTATACGAAAAGCATGATCAATTTGAGGCAGTGTATGAAGAAATCGTAGCGGAGTTAATCTTGGCAGCAACAAAGGAAGATGGAGTAGTGTATGCCGTTCCAGGTCACCCAATCGTCGCAGAAAAAACGGTGCAATTGTTGTTGGAAAAAGGGAGATCACAAGAATGGGATATCTCGATTGCGGGCGGACAAAGTTTTCTTGACGCTTTATTCACTTCCATTGAAGCGGACCCGATCGATGGATTTCAATTTTTAGATGGAACGTCTTTAAGTAAAGATGATGTAAATATTTTTCAACATGTGGTGATCGCTCAAGTATATGATGCTTTTGTTGCCTCTGACGTGAAGCTTACTTTAATGGAGAAGTACCCAGATGAATATGAAGTCTATATTGTGACAGCAGCAGGTAGCTCAGAGCAAGTTGTCAAGAAGGTTCCTTTATATGAATTAGATCATCAAGTTGAACTAAATAATTTAACATCGCTTTATGTCCCACCAGTGAAAAAAGAGGAACAAACGTATCGAGAATTTGCAGTGCTTCAGCAAATTATCGCCAAGCTTCGTGCACCAGATGGTTGTCCATGGGATCGAGAGCAAACGCATGAGTCGTTGAAAAAATATTTAATTGAAGAAGCATATGAACTTCTTGATGCGATTGACCGCCAAGATGATGACAATATGATCGAGGAGCTTGGCGATGTCCTTTTACAAGTGTTACTTCATGCTCAAATTGGAGAAGATGAAGGGATGTTTTCCATTGAGGACGTTATTGAATCTCTCGCTCAAAAAATGATTCGCCGCCATCCCCATGTATTTGGAGAAAAAATAGTGGAAGATGCCGAACAAGTCATCGCCAGCTGGCAGGAGATTAAACAGCAGGAAAAAGGAACAAAAGAGACAGCTCTGCTTGATGAAGTAGCGAAAGGGCTACCAGCGTTGCTTCGTGCCTATGAATTGCAGAAGAAAGCGGCGAAAGTAGGATTTGATTGGGAAGATGCTCAAGGGGCACTTGATAAAGTGGAGGAAGAGTGGAAAGAATTTCTTGATGAAGTGAAGAGTGGAGACCAAGCTCGATTGCTTGAAGAGTTTGGTGATCTGTTGTTTGCACTTGTCAATGTGTCTCGTTTTTACGCCATTCATCCAGAGGAAGCGTTAATTGCAGTAAATGAAAAGTTTCATCGTCGTTTTGCCCATGTGGAAAAACGGGTAAAAGAGAATGAACAAACATTTAATGAATATACGCTAGACGAATTAGATGCTTTTTGGAACGAGGCTAAACAGCTAGGCTTATAAAAGAAAAGGAGAGAAGATCATGAGCACAATGAGATTAGATAAATTTTTAAAAGTATCAAGAATTATTAAAAGAAGAACATTAGCGAAAGAAGTAGCTGACCAAGGAAGAATTATGATTAACGGCACAGCGGCAAAAGCAAGCTCCAATGTAAAGGAGGGTGATGAATTGATCATTCGTTTAGGCCAACGTTTGCTCACCGTTCAAGTAGAGAAGCTACAGGAAACGACAAAGAAAGAGGAAGCCGCGGGGATGTACAAACTCTTGAAAGAAGAAAGATTAAACGAGCAATAAAGCTTCTTATCTTTATTACATAGTTTCGCTTCCTCCTGCATACATTTAGTGGCAAAGCTTGTACTTTCCACGATGAGGGGGAGAAGGATGAATCAATTATATGATTTTCATGATAAAGGTACGGCGGAACATGATGTGGTCATGCGAGGAAGAAAACTATTAGAAATCACTGGAGTGAAGCAGGTTGAAAGCTTTGATAGTGAAGAGTTTTTATTAACAACTGTGATGGGGGATCTATCTATAAAAGGTCAAAACTTGCAGATGAAGAATTTAGATGTGGACAAGGGGTTAGTATCCATTAAAGGCACGATTTTCAGCTTCGTTTATTCCGATCATTCGGCGGGCGAAAAATCAAAAGGCTTGTTTAATAAGTTATTCAAATGAATCTTTCTGTTCAGTTCGAAACGATGATTGCCATGATCGTCATGGGATGGATTTTTGGTGCGTTACTAGATACGTATCAGCGGTTTTTACAAAGACCGACCCGCTCTCGCTGGATCACCTTTATTAGCGATGTGATCTTCTGGTGCCTTTATGCTGGCTTCCTGTTTTACAGTCTATATAAGATTAACTATGGGGAAATCCGCGTGTATGTTTTTTTAGCTGCGCTCTGTGGTTTTGCCGCCTATCAGGCATTATTCAAATCCATTTATTTGAAAATTCTAGAGTGGATCATCTTATTTTTCACAAAGATATCCATTTTGATCAAGAAGACGATTTACTTTTTACTCATTTGGCCAGTAGTCATCTTATGTAAATGGATGATTAATTGTATAAGTTTGATGGGAACAGGTGTGATAACTCTTGCCAAAATGTGTCTTCACCTATTATTATTTATAGGAAAGGTAATATTTTTTCCTGTTGGCCTAATTTTGAAGCTGTTACCGTTGCGTATTCGCAACAAAATAGCGGATATAAATAAAAAAATAGCAGGAGTTTTTCTACTTACCAAGAATCAATTAATCAATATAACAAAACGTTGGAATAAATAAGCCGGGAGGAAGAAGGATGAGCGGATTAAATAAACAAAAGGTGATAGCCTTGAAAAACGCTTTTGTTTCCAACTGGACGAAAAGAGAACTGTTTGTAGCAAGGTATAAGAAAAAGTTATATAGAAGGCTTGCAGCTTTCTCTATTTTAGCACTCATTATTATTGCGGGTCTTGGATCTACACTGATTGCTCAATCCGCTAACTTGGAAGAGAAACAGAAGCAAAAAGAAGAGGCACAAGCATCACTTGTTGAATTGGAAAAGCAACAAAAGCAGTATGAAGAAGAGCTTGAAAGATTGAATGATGATGAATATATTGCAGAGCTTGCAAGAAAGAATTACTTTTTATCAGATGAAGGAGAAATCATTTTTAATATTCCTGAGGCTGACGAAAAAGGTGAAAAGCCGGGAGAATAAGCAGAGGCTATATTGACACCTTTTTTTTACGTAATATAATATAATGTAAAGTTCGATCATTTCTAAGGAGGAAAAATTTTTTTATGTCAATCGAAGTAGGCAGCAAGTTACAAGGTAAAGTGACAGGCATCACTAAATTCGGAGCGTTTGTTGAACTGCCAGGAGGCTCAACTGGATTAGTACACATTAGTGAAGTAGCGGACAATTATGTGAAAGATATTAACGATCACTTAAAAGTTGGCGATGAAGTGGAAGTAAAGGTTATTAATGTGGAGAGTGATGGAAAGATCGGCTTGTCCATCCGCAAAGCGAAAGACCAGCCACAGCAACAACAACAGTCCTATCGCCCTCGTCCAAAAAATAATGATTTTCGTTCTAAAGGGCCAAGAGGAAATTATACTCCTCCAAAAGAAAATTTTGAACAGAAAATGGCTCGTTTTCTAAAGGATAGTGAAGACCGTCTGTCAACTTTAAAGCGCCAAACAGAATCACGGCGTGGCGGAAGAGGCGCGAAACGCAGTTAATTGCTGCCTATTCAAACTATTATTTAATAGATTGTTCTTAAGCGTTTCATTCACAAAAAAAGCTGTTTCAAAAGCTTGGACGTCCAAGCTTTGAGACAGCTTTTTATTTTTAAAATGTTATTTGTTTTACAGGATAGGTCAATGTTTACTGCGTTTACGCTTTTGGATAGTCAAGATCCCAGATAACGCCGAAACGGTCTTGTACCTTAGCGAATTTTGAGTTCCAAAAAGTATCTTGAAGCTCCATGAGAACTGTGCCATCTTGGCGAAGAGTATCGTAAATGGATTGAATTTCCTGTTCGGTTTCTAACGTAAGAGCAAGTGAAATTTGATTACCGGATTCAACGCGTTGTCCTAAAAATGAATCGGATACCATGATAACAAAATCGCCTTTTCCGAATCGAGCATGCATAATTTTTTCTGCCGCTTCAGGAGGAGTTGGAAAATCCGCTTCTCCAAATGTTTGAATGCCTTGTATTTCAGCTTGAAATGTGTTGGCGTAAAAATCTATCGCTTCACGTGCATTTCCGTTAAATGTTAAATAAGGTGTTACTTGTCCTTTCAAGAAATTCACTCCTTTCATTTATAAGATAAATATAGGGTGTAGTATAATGAATGTCAATAAAAAACCCAGATGCGTTTGAACCGCTTGGATTCAAAAACATCTGGGTTTTTTTGCCGATGACCCGTACGGGATTCGAACCCGTGTTACCGCCGTGAAAGGGCGGTGTCTTAACCGCTTGACCAACGGGCCTAATAGAGTTTGCTATTTTGGTAGCGGCGGAGGGGATCGAACCCACGACCTCACGGGTATGAACCGTACGCTCTAGCCAGCTGAGCTACGCCGCCATAAAAATGATTATTTGAAGCACAATGAATATAATACTTTACGAGATAATCAATTGTCAATCATTTTTCGCGTGCATATTGTCGAACACTTTTTTGGGGCAAGTCTCTCATTTTGACAAAGTTTTATCTTGTGCTTCTTTATAATGATCAACAAAGAAAAACGAATAGAGGTGCTAACTATGGAGAGAGTGGAAAGAGACATAGTGGAACCAGTCGGTCAAGTAGATTTAGAGGAGAGGAAGTTAGAAGTGTTCCAAGGGTTGAAAAAAATGATTTTTCAACTGCAGGAATGGCTGCTTGAAAAAGGATTTATCTTTTTACTGATCGGATTTTTGCTGGGCCGTGCATTGATCCTTTCGCATTTAACTCCTTTTGCTCTACCCTTTTTTGTAGCCGTTTTCATGTTGAGGAGAGAGTCTGCCCCTTTGGCTTTTATTGGCATACTTGCCGGATCTCTTACTTTATCCATTGAGCAAATCAGTTACTCCTTTGCTACAATTATGCTCTTTTTAGTAGCCCATCGCCTATTTAGGAATTTCGCTAAACAAGATACAATCTCCCTTCCATTTCTTGTTCTTTTTACTGTGTTAGCTGTAGATTTCGGATTAGCTTATATTCAAAACAGTTATGTGCTTAGTGGATATGATGTATTGATGGGTGCAATTGAAGCCTCGCTCGCTTTTGTTTTGACACTTATTTTTATGCAGAGCATTCCGTTTTTAGCACTTAGTAAACGAGTCAAATCTTTAAAAATGGAAGAGGTGGTCAGTTTAATTATTACACTCGCTTCTATTACATCGGGAACGATTGGCTGGTCCCTGTATGGCTTGTCCATTGAACACATTTTTTCAAGGTATTTAGTGTTAGTTTTTTCTTTGATTTCTGGAGCGGCGATTGGATCAACTGTCGGGGTAGTAACGGGCTTGATTTTCAGTCTGGCTAGTGTAGCTAGTTTCTTTCAAATGAGTTTACTCGCCTTTTCTGGGTTATTGGGCGGACTGTTGAAAGAGTGGCGCAGGCTGGGAGTGTCTATGGGGCTGCTGACGGCTACGCTACTTGCTGGTATGTATAGTGAAAATGGGATTCCCTTGGCTCCATCGATGTATGAATCATTGGTAGCCATTATGTTTCTATTTTTAACGCCGAAAATGGTTACCGATCAGTTGGCCAAGCTAATTCCTGGTACGGCGGAGCATTCTAAAGAGCAACAGCAATATTTAATGAAAATGAGAGATGTGACGGCCAACAGAGTTGAACAGTTTTCGGAAGTATTTCAAGCTTTATCGAAAAGCTTTTCTCATTTTAATGTGAACAGCTTGGATGAAAGTGAAGAACGAGAGGTAGACATGTTTTTAAGTCATGTGACAGAAAAAACATGCCAGACCTGTTTTAAAAAAGAACAATGCTGGGCAACTAATTTTCAACAAACCTATCAATTAATGACAGATGTGTTATATGAGCTCGATGCAGGGAACGAAAAGCTTTCGCAAAAGCTTACTAAAGATTTAGAGAAACATTGCTTTCGTCCGAAACGAGTAGAGGAAGCGATTAACCAGCAGCTTACTTACTACCAAGCAAATCAAAAATTAAAAAAACAAGTATATGATAGCAGAAAGCTTGTTGCAGAACAGCTGCGAGGAGTATCAGAAGTGATGAGTGACTTTGCCGAAGAGATTCAGAGGGAAAGAGAAAATCATCATCAACAAGAAGAACAAATATTTGAAGCGATCGAATCGTTTGGCATGGAGATTGAGCACATTGATATCTATAACCTGCAAAAAAGCAATGTCGATATTGATATGACAGTTCCTTATTCGAGCAACCAGCATGGGGAATGCCAAAAGCTATTAGCTCCCATGTTGTCCGATATTCTAGGAGATAACATTGTTGTTTATAAAGAAGAATGTGAGGGAGGGCTAGGTGGAGTTTGTGAGATCACTTTCCGTTCAGCCAAGGCGTTTGCTATAGAAACGGGTGCCGCTCATGCTGCTAAAGGAGGAGGGTTTGTTTCTGGAGATAGCTATTCGACAATTGAACTGGGCGCAGGAAAATATGCAGTGGCGATTAGTGATGGGATGGGTAATGGAGAAAGAGCTCATTATGAAAGCAATGAGACACTGCGTCTTCTTCAGCAAATATTAAAATCGGGCATTGAAGAAAAGTTGGCGATCAAAGCGGTTAACTCGATTTTGCAGCTGCGAACGACAGATGAAATTTTCTCTACATTGGATTTATTGATGATTGATCTGCAAGATGCTACGGCCAACTTTTTGAAAGTCGGATCTACTCCTAGTTTTATTAAGCGAGGAAGTAAAATTATAAAAGTGGAGGCGAGTAACTTACCGATTGGAATTCTTCAGGAATTTGAAGTGGATGTTGTGAGCGAACAGCTAAAATCAGGTGACTTAGTTATTATGATGAGTGATGGAGTATTTGAAGGGCCAAGAAACGTAGAGAATAATGATCTGTGGATGAAACGAAAGATTGCTGAATTAGAAACGGACGATCCGCAACTAGTAGCGGACTTGCTAATGGAGGAAGTGATTCGAACAAGAGCGGGCGATATTGAGGATGATATGACAGTTGTTGTGACAAAAATATCCCATAATTTACCGAAATGGACATCTATCCCAATGAATATAAGCTTTTCGAAAAATAAAAAGAAAATCTCTTAAAAAGAGATAAAAGATATATATGTATATTTCCTCTTTTTTCCGGCGAGGATACTAATAACTCGTATTAGGTAGGAGGGGATTTTCATGAAAACAGGTACAATTAAGCAAATATTATTGTTGACAGATGGTTGTTCGAATCATGGTGAAGACCCAGTAGCAATGGCTGCATTAGCGGCTGAACAAGGGATCACAGTCAATGTTATTGGCATTGTAGGACGTGAAACAGAGAATCCAAGAGGGCTGGAAGAAATTGATCACATTGCTTTATCTGGTGGTGGAATTAGTCAGATCGTTTACAAAACACAGCTATCTCATACGGTTCAGATGGTAACTCGCCAAGCAATGACACAAACATTGCAGGGAGTGGTAAATCAGCAATTAAAGAAAATATTAAGCAGTGACGTTGAAATAGAATCTTTACCTCCTGAAAAACGTGGTGAAGTGATGGAGGTAGTGGAGGAGTTAGGGGAAACATCTAATTTAGAGGTGTTGATTTTAGTAGATATGAGTGCAAGTATGCAAGATAAATTGCCAACAGTGAAAGAAGCATTGCTAGATCTTTCGTTAAGTATGAATGCCAGAATGGGCAACAATCTATTTTCGCTATATATATTTCCCGGGAAAAGAAAAGAGGTCGAGCAGCTTTTGGATTGGACACCGAAGCTAGAATCATTAACTTCATTGTTTTCAAAGCTATCCACTGGAGGGTTAACACCGACAGGCCCTGCTATTCGTGAAGCCATCTCACAATTTAAGCAAAAACGGAATGAAAAAGGCTGGTTGCCGCATGATGATGAATACTTCGAAGAATCAATTTAGTTTGCCGAGAGGGGCGGTGATCCGTGGGAAGTGGCATAAGCAAACGTATGTTATTGAGCGTGAGTTAGGGCGGGGAGCGACTGGTACTGTTTTTTTAGTGAAAGGTAAAGAAGGATCGCTTGCTTTAAAGTTGAGTAGTCAACTTTCAATTACATCTGAAATGAACGTGCTGAAGGCATTTAATAAGGTCCAGGGGTCTTCCCTCGGGCCTTATTTGGTCGATGAGGATGATTGGGAAGCGAGTGATAAAACATATCCTTTTTACGTGATGGAATATGTTCAAGGACCGACTCTTTCTTCATTCATTGAGAAAAAAGGCAGTTCGTGGATTGGTGTATTGCTTTTGCAGTTGCTTGAGAATTTACAAGCACTCCATCAAGAAGGGTGGATATTTGGTGATCTTAAGCCAGATAATTTAATTGTGGCTGGGCCACCTTTTCGTCTCCGTTGTATCGATGTAGGTGGCACGACAAAGCAAGGGAGAGCAGTGAAGGAATATACGGAATTTTTTGATAGAGGATATTGGGGAGCAGGTTCGCGAACAGCGGATCCATCCTACGATATATTTGCTACGGCTATGGTAGCTGTTAACCTTATGTATCCAAATCGATTTAATAAAGATGAACATGGAGTGAAAGGAGTGATTGCCCGTATTAAGCAGAAAAAGGAGCTGAAGCCTTATGCACCTGTATTGATTCATGCTCTCCAAGGTGATTATTCATCAGCGCAACAAATGAGAGCGGACTTGATGGCAGCATTAAGCCCAGGACTTGTTCGCAATGACCCAGTGAAAAGAGCGACGGGTATGAGATATACAGCGGGAAGAGCAGCTATAACAAGGAAGCGGCGTATAAGGCAGCATTTCAAAGCAACAGCTGCTATTTTAACGATCACATTCTTGTATGCCCTTTATGTTTTTCTTGAATTATTGTAGTGGAAAATGATTTTAAGAAATTGTTTTTCCCTTTATAAAAGTGATAGTATAGTCATAAATATAAAAGGATCGAGAAGAGGAAATTATGCTGGCGTTTGAAGAGCAGATGAAACGATTTATAAAACGGCATCAATTAATTGAAAAAGGTGATAAGGTAGCTGTCGGTGTGTCTGGCGGACCTGATTCTTTAGCGTTACTGTCTTATTTATCCAACAATCGTGACGTGCTTGAGATCGAAGTATATGCTCTCCATTTAGATCATATGTTCAGAGGGGAAGAATCCTACTCTGAACTACAGTTTGTTGAAAGCTTTTGTGACAAGCATGCTATCGGTTGCTATGCCAAACAGGTGAATGTTTCAGCTGTGATGGAAAAACGGTCAACAGGATTGCAAGAAACAGCCCGTGAGGCTCGTTACCAGTTTTTTCAAGAAGGGATGCGGAAGCTCTCCGCCAACAAATTGGCTCTGGCTCATCACGGAGATGATCAAATAGAGACGGTTTTAATGCAGTTGGTGAAAGGAGCAAGCGCAAGAACAGGAATTCCAGTGCGACGCCCTTTTGCAGAGGGGGAAGTCATTCGGCCGATGCTTTTTTCAACGAAAGAAATGATTGAACAGTACTGTTTAGCTGAAGGGCTTGAGCCAAGGAGAGATCCAAGCAACGATAAATTAGATTACACACGGAATCGTTTCCGTCATCAAGTTCTTCCTTTTTTCAAAAAAGAAAATCCAAAAGTGCATGAACATTTTCAACGATTTAGCGAGGAATTGAAGGAGGATGACCAGTTTTTAAATGAATTAACAGAAGCAAATATGCATAAAGTATGGGAAAAAGAAGGGGCCAGTGTAAAAGTGCAAATCAATGCGTTTATAGCGGTGCCTATGCCTTTACAAAGAAGAGCGATTCATCTAATATTAAATTATCTTTACAAAGGTAAAATAGCGTTTTCCTTCATACATATTCAACAAATTCTTCAGTTGCTAAAAGGGGCATCTCCATCTGGAAGCTTAGACCTTCCTCATGGGTTGAAAGTTCGCCGTGAGTATCAGCAATGTATTTTCAGTTTTGAACAGGAACGAAAGAAAGAATATGGGCTTGCATTACAGGTTGGAGAATGTGTCACTTGGCCGTTTGGCGGCGAGTTTATGCTAACTGCTGAGGCATCTAAATCTACGGATAGAGATCACTGTTTCATTCTCGATCCGCATTCGATTAAGCTTCCACTGTATGTACGCACGAGAAAGCAAGGAGACAAAATTTCACCAAAAGGGATGGATGGCTCGAAAAAGCTGAAGCGTTTATTTATTGATGAGAAAGTTCCCAAAATGAAACGAGATCAGTGGCCGATTATCACTGATCGCGATGGTGAAGTGCTATGGGTACCGGGGTTAAAGAAGTCCAAGTATGAGGCTGAAGTTACTGGCCATCATGTCACTTTAATTTATATAAGCAATCATCTGCTAGGAGGATAACACATTGTTAAACCAAGATATTGAGCAAATATTGATTTCTGAAGAAGAAATTCAGAAGAAGATTAAAGAGTTAGGTAGCCAACTCACCGAAGAATATAAAGATAAGTTCCCTCTTGTCATCGGTGTGCTGAAAGGTGCTATGCCATTTATGTCTGACTTGTTAAAGAGAGTGGACACGTATTTAGAAATGGATTTCATGGATGTTTCTAGTTATGGAAGTTCGACCGTTTCATCTGGAGAAGTAAAGATCGTGAAAGATCTAGATACTTCAGTTGAAGGGAGAGATATTCTCATTATTGAGGACATCATCGACAGCGGTTTAACGTTAAGCTATCTTGTGGAGCTTTTCCGTTACCGTAAAGCGAAATCCATCAAAATTGTGACGCTTTTAGACAAGCCAACAGGACGTAAAGCGAAGATCAAAGCGGATATTGTAGGCTTTAACGTGCCAGATGCTTTTGTAGTAGGCTACGGACTTGATTATGATGAAAAATACCGCAACCTTCCATATATCGGAGTGTTGAAGCCTGAAGTGTATACAAAAAAGGAAGAGCAATAAGAGGGTTGATTGGATCAGATGAAATTGCTAAGCAACATACCAAATAGTTGTAATGCCAAGTTTTTCTATGATAGTATTGAATACAGTATTTTTTATCGTGGGAGGAGGTAAAGGATGAACCGAATATTTCGTTATACCATATTTTACTTACTAGTATTTCTCGTTATTATTGGGGTTGTTAGTTATTTCAATAACAGTAATGAACCGAATAAAAATATAACGTATGATCAATTTGTTTCAAGTCTTGAAAAAGATGAAGTAGCATCGTTTACAATGCAACCAGAGAGAGGCGTTTATGCCGTTCGTGGTCAGTTTAAAGGAGCAAAAGAAGGAGAGTACTTCCTTACTTATGTGATGAATAGTGATTCGATGTTAAATCGAGTGGACCAAGCTGCTAAAGACTCAAAAGTAGAAGTGCTTCCGGCTAAAGAAACGAGCGGTTGGGTCTCTTTCTTCACAACGATTATTCCGTTTTTAATTATTTTCTTGCTCTTTTTCTTCTTGTTGAACCAAGCGCAAGGTGGCGGTAGCCGAGTGATGAACTTCGGTAAGAGCAAGGCGCGCTTGTACAATGATGAAAAGAAAAAAGTCCGTTTTAAAGACGTGGCTGGAGCGGATGAAGAGAAGCAAGAGCTTGTTGAGGTTGTCGAGTTCTTAAAGGACCCTCGTAAGTTCTCTGAATTAGGTGCTAGAATTCCAAAAGGTGTCCTATTAGTGGGACCTCCTGGTACAGGTAAAACACTTCTTGCGCGAGCAGCTGCTGGGGAAGCGGGTGTACCGTTCTTCACAATCAGTGGTTCTGACTTCGTAGAAATGTTTGTCGGTGTCGGTGCTTCTCGTGTGCGAGATCTCTTTGAAAACGCGAAGAAGAATGCGCCATGTATGATTTTTATTGATGAAATTGATGCGGTTGGTCGTCAGCGTGGCGCGGGTCTTGGCGGTGGTCATGATGAGCGTGAACAAACGTTGAACCAGTTGCTTGTTGAGATGGATGGATTTAGTGCCAATGAGGGAATTATCATCATTGCTGCAACAAACCGCCCAGATATTTTAGATCCCGCTTTATTGCGTCCAGGCCGTTTTGACCGTCAAATTACAGTTGATCGTCCGGATGTTACAGGTCGTGAAGCCGTTCTTCGTGTTCATGCGCGAAACAAACCGCTTGATGGGTCAGTGGACTTAAAAGCAATCGCGATGAGAACGCCAGGATTTTCAGGCGCCGATCTTGAAAACTTGTTGAACGAGGCTGCACTTGTAGCGGCTCGTCGAAACAAGAAAAAAGTCGACATGAGTGATATTGATGAAGCGACAGATCGAGTCATTGCTGGACCAGCTAAGAAAAGTCGTGTCATTTCCGAAAAAGAAAGAAAAATTGTTGCTTTCCATGAAGCGGGACATACCGTTATTGGTTTAGTGCTTGATGAAGCAGAAATGGTTCATAAAGTAACGATCGTTCCTCGTGGTCAAGCCGGTGGATACGCTGTGATGCTTCCGAAAGAAGATCGCTATTTTATGACAAAACCAGAGTTGCTTGATAAGATTACAGGCTTACTTGGTGGACGCGTAGCAGAGGATATCGTTTTTGGCGAAGTGTCAACAGGAGCACATAATGACTTCCAGCGTGCAACGGGTATCGCTCGTCGCATGGTGACAGAGTTCGGTATGAGCGATAAGCTTGGTCCGCTACAGTTTGGCCAAACGTCTGGTGGTCAAGTGTTCCTAGGCCGTGACTTTAATAACGAACAAAATTATTCAGACAAGATTGCTTATGAAATCGATCTTGAGATTCAACATATTATTAAAAATTGTTATGAGCGCGCGAAAGAAATTTTAACAGAGAATCGTGATAAGCTAGATGTCATTGCGAACACACTTCTTGACGTTGAAACGTTAGATGCCGCTCAAATTAAACATCTTGCCGATCATGGAACTTTACCTGAAAGCAAGTTTCCTGGTCTAGAACTTTCAGATGCACGAGGAAATGATCAATTAAAAGTAAACGTGCAGAAAAAAGAGGAACCAGCTCAAACGGAAGATACAGCAGGATCTGAAGAAAAGCCGGTCACTCCAATAAATAAAGATGATGAGCTGAAAAGCTAAATGAAAAAGACGTCGATGTTATGTGATCGACGTCTTTTTTTTTCAAAAAAAGAGACCAATTGGCATAGGTGTGTCATAGTGATGATTAGGCCCATATGTGGTATGATGAATGGCAGCAAATAAAAAGTTTATATGGTGTGGTGAGAAAAGTTGATATTTGTTTTGGATGTAGGGAATACAAATACTGTGTTAGGTGTGTATGAAAATGATGTATTAAAATATCATTGGCGCATTGAAACAAATCGAAATAAAACAGAGGACGAATACGGCATGGTTATTAAGAATCTGTTTGAGCATGAAGGTCTTACTTTTTCACAAATTGATGGGATGATTATTTCCTCAGTTGTGCCGCCGATTATGTTTTCTCTTGAGAAAATGTGTCAAAAATATTTTAACATCAAGCCGCTTATTGTTGGTCCTGGAATCAAAACAGGATTGAATATTAAATATGAAAATCCTCGCGAAGTTGGTGCTGATCGGATTGTCAATGCGGTAGCTGGTATTCATGAATACGGCAGTCCGCTTATCATTGTCGATTTTGGTACGGCAACAACCTACTGTTATATTGACGAAGATGGACATTATATGGGGGGAGCGATTGCCCCTGGGGTTAATATTTCGACAGAAGCCTTGTATTCAAGAGCGGCTAAGCTTCCTCGGATTGAAATTGCAAGACCTGATCATATTGTAGGAAAAAATACTGTGGCGGCGATGCAGGCAGGTATTTTATTTGGATATGTCGGCCAAGTTGACGGGATTGTTAGCCGTATGAAGGCACAAAGCCAAAAGAATCCAACTGTCATTGCTACAGGCGGCTTAGCGCCTTTAATTGCTGAAGAATCAACCAGCATCGATGTTGTAGATCCGTTTTTAACTTTAAAAGGTCTTTGCCTTATTTATAAGCGAAACATTGGATGAAGAAGGAAGTGTTTAGATGAAGGACTATTTAGTAAAAGCTTTAGCCTACGACGGGCAAATGCGTGCGTATGCAGCTAACACAACAGAAACCGTCGGTGAAGCACAAAGAAGGCATTACACTTGGCCAACAGCATCCGCAGCGCTTGGTCGGACAATCACAGCAAGTGTGATGATGGGATCTATGCTGAAAGGTGAAGAAAAGCTTACGATTAAAGTGCAAGGTGGCGGACCGATTGGGGCTATACTTGTTGACGCCGATGCAAAAGGTGCAGTTCGAGGTTATGTGACGAATCCACAAACTCACTTTGACTTAAATCAACACGGTAAGTTAGATGTTCGTCGTGCAGTCGGAACAGATGGGATGCTTTCCGTCGTGAAAGATATTGGGCTTCGTGATCATTTCACAGGTCAGACACCGATCGTTTCCGGTGAAATAGGAGAAGATTTTACTTACTATTTCGCTGTGTCTGAACAAGTACCTTCTTCTGTCGGTGTAGGTGTGCTTGTCAATCCGGACAATTCGATTTTAGCCGCTGGTGGTTTTATCATTCAAATTATGCCGGGGGCAACGGATGAAACGATCACTCATATCGAAGAAAAGATTACAAACATGACCCCTATTTCTAAGCTTATTGAACAAGGTTTAACTCCAGAAGAAATTCTTTTCTGCATTTTAGGAGAAGAGAATGTAAAGATTTTAGAGAAGATGCCAGTAAGTTTTGAATGTACTTGTTCAAAAGAACGTTTTAGCAATGCCATTATTGGTCTTGGGAAAACAGAAATTGAAGAGATGATTGCTGAAGAAGGACAGGCAGAGGCTCAATGCCATTTCTGTAATGAAACGTATTTATTTACCGAGAATGAACTAAAAGAAATGAAGAAAAAGACTCATTAATCCTTTATTACATCTAACAAGAAAAACCTGACAAGACCATTTTGTTTTGCGGGTTTTTTTGTAATAATTGAGAATTCAAAGGATAAAAAGATTGACTTTTCTCAAAAAAACTGGTAAAGTCTATATAACCAATAAAAATACTCGGTATTGAGGTGGAGAAAATGGTACGTATAGCAAATTCAGTAGCTGAATTAGTCGGTCAGACGCCAATTGTGAAGTTAAATCATGTGGTAGATGAAAATAGTGCAGATGTTTATTTGAAGCTTGAATATATGAACCCGGGCAGCAGTGTTAAGGACCGTATTGCTTTAGCAATGATTGAAGCGGCAGAAGAAAAAGGCGGTTTAGAAAAAGGAGGCACAATCATCGAGCCAACGAGTGGCAACACAGGTATTGGACTCGCAATGATTGCTGCAGCGAAAGGATACCGTGCGATTCTTGTTATGCCTGAAACGATGAGTATGGAGCGTCGTAACTTGCTTCGTGCATATGGAGCAGAACTCGTGCTGACACCAGGCGCTGAAGGTATGGGGGGAGCCATTCGCAAGGCAAAAGAACTCGCAGAAGAGCATGGGTATTTTATGCCGCAACAATTTGAAAATGAAGCCAACCCTGAAATCCATCGCCGGACTACAGGGAAAGAAATTATTGAACAAATGGATCAGCTAGATGCTTTCGTTTCTGGAATTGGAACAGGTGGAACAATTACCGGAGCGGGTCAAGTGTTAAGAGAAAAGTTCAAAGATATTAAGATTTATGCAGTAGAGCCAGCAGATTCACCAGTTTTATCCGGTGGCAAGCCAGGCCCGCATAAAATTCAAGGAATCGGTGCTGGATTCGTGCCGAAAGTATTGGATACAGCCGTATATGATGAAATTATTAAAATAGAAAATGAAGAAGCGTTTGATATAGCTCGTAAAGTAGCGCGTGAAGAAGGTATCTTAGGTGGTATTTCTTCAGGAGCAGCTATTTCTGCCGCTCTACAAGTAGCAGCCAAGCTGGGAAAAGGCAAAAAAGTATTGGCGATTATTCCAAGTAACGGAGAGCGTTACTTAAGTACGCCACTCTATCAGTTTGATGAAGAGTAATAATAAAAGAAAACAGGCTGAAAATCAGTCTGTTTTTTCTTTTTGCTCCATTTCTTTGGTAAAATAAAAAAAGATTAAAAAGCGGAAGGAGCTTTTTGGAATCATGAAAATTAAAGCGGGAGCGCATCTTTTAGATTTTAATCAAAAGACATATATTATGGGGATTTTAAACGCCACTCCTGATTCTTTTTCAGATGGCGGTTTGTTTCATCTCGTTGACAATGCCGTCACTCATGCGAAAGAGATGGTCGCTTCAGGAGCGGATTTGATTGATATCGGTGGGGAATCTACCCGCCCGGGGCATGTTCCTGTTCCGCTCGAACAAGAGCTTGAACGAGTCTTACCTGTTATTAAAGCGGTGGCTTCTGAAATGCCTGTTCCTTTATCGATTGATACGTATAAAGCGGAAACAGCTCGTCAGTCAATCGAAGCAGGTGCCCATATCATTAATGATGTGTGGGGAGCGAAGAAAGATCCTGAAATTGCGGCGGTAGCAGCGGAGAAAAAAGTACCCATTATTTTAATGCATAATCGTGAACAAATGGATTATGGAGTGTTCATAAGAGATGTATTAGCAGACTTATATGAAAGCATTAATATTGCGGTCAAAGCTGGTGTAGAGAAGGATCAGATTATTCTTGACCCTGGAATTGGCTTTGCTAAGACTATGGATCAAAACTTAGAGATGCTTAGTCAATTGGATAAGGTCGCAGCTTTAGGATTTCCTGTACTATTAGGTACTTCACGAAAAAGAATCATCGGTCATATTCTCGATCTTCCAGCAGAAGAAAGGATGGAAGGAACGGGAGCGACTTGTTGTTTTGGTATTCAAAAAGGTTGTGGAATATTAAGAGTGCACGATGTTAAGCCAATTAGTCGCATGGCGAAAATGATGGATGCCTTAATAGGGAAGGGGTGAAAATATGGACAAGATCTATGTAACGGGTATGGAGTTTTACGGATATCATGGAGTTTTTCCTGAAGAGAATAAGCTTGGGCAACGCTTTCGAGTAGATGCTACTTTAGATGTGTCGCTACAACAAGCAGGGGAAACGGACCAATTGGAATACACAGTGAACTACGCAGAGGTTTATCAAATTTGCAAAGATATCACAGAAGGTCCACCATTGAAGCTAGTGGAGAGTATCGCTGAGAAAATAGCGGCGGCTCTTTTGAATAAACTTTCAGCTGTTCAAGCTTGTACGATTAAAGTGATTAAACCTGATCCCCCGATCCCCGGACATTATCAGCATGTAGCGGTGGAAATAACGAGAAAAAGATAGAAGGATGAGCTATGGAAAATAAAGCTTATTTATCGCTCGGTACGAATTTAGGCGACAGAATTGAGAATTTACAAGCCGCATTGACAAGTCTTCGGAACGAGGAGCATATTACCATTGAAAGACTTTCCTCTATTTATGAAACAGACCCAGTAGGATATACCGAACAAGCTAGTTTTTTAAATATGGCGATAAAAATTCGCACGTCTTTAAGTGCAGAAGAACTGTTAGAAAAATGCCTTTCTATTGAGTCGCAGCTTGGTCGAATAAGAGAAATCAAATGGGGACCAAGAACAATAGATCTTGACATTTTATTATATAATCAAGACAATATTGAATCAGAGAAACTAATTGTTCCGCATCCTAGAATGCATGAACGTGCTTTTGTGCTTATACCGTTATTAGAGATAGATTCAACAATATGCTTTCCAGGCACACGTATGACGCTTGAAGAACTGAGTGATAGTATTCAAGGGAAAGAAGGTGTTCAGCTTTGGAGACAGATCAATGGGGTCGACGTATCCGAGCCTTTAGGAAATTGAAAGGTTTTACCCAGGAAGAGCTTGCTCATCAAATAGGTATACCTGTATCTGCGTTAGGAGATGTAGAAAGAGGATATCGTCCTATTACTGAAAAGCTACTCCAGCAAATAGCTGAAGCGCTTCAAGTTCAAGTAGATGAGCTAAGCCCGCCGGATAAATAAATAGAAAGGTGATTTAAATATGCTGAAAATCGGAAATATCGAAATGAAAAATCCGGTTGTTCTTGCTCCGATGGCAGGTGTGTGTAACTCTGCTTTTCGATTGACAGTAAAAGAGTTTGGTGCAGGTTTAGTTTGTGCTGAAATGGTCAGTGATAAAGGTATTGTCTTGCAAAATGAAAAAACATTAGAAATGCTTTACATTGATGAGCGAGAAAAGCCGCTCAGCCTACAAATCTTCGGTGGGGAAAGAGAATCTCTCGTTCAAGCAGCGAGCTTTGTCGATAAGAACACCAATGCAGACATTATTGATATTAATATGGGATGTCCTGTACCTAAAATTACGAAGTGTGATGCAGGCGCCAAATGGCTGCTTGACCCAAATAAAATTTACGAGATGGTTTCGGCTGTCACGGATGCTGTTAGTAAGCCGGTCACAGTAAAAATGCGCATGGGGTGGGATGAAGACCATATTTATGCAATAGAAAATGCCCGAGCGGTAGAAAGGGCAGGAGGACAAGCGGTTGCCCTTCATGGACGTACTCGTGTGCAAATGTATGAGGGTCATGCCAACTGGGATATTATTAAAGAAGTAAAACAAGCGGTCAACATTCCGGTTATTGGAAATGGTGATGTTGAAACCCCTCAAGATGCAAAGCGTATGTTGGAGGAAACGGGTGTTGATGGTGTCATGATCGGTCGCGCGGCACTTGGAAATCCATGGATGATTTACCGTACCGTTCATTATTTAGAAACAGGCGAACTGATGGGTGAACCAACTGCTCGAGAAAAAATAGATGTATGCTTACTGCACTTAGATCGATTGATTGAGTTGAAAAATGAATTTATTGCTGTACGTGAGATGAGAAAACATGCTGCCTGGTACTTAAAAGGTATTCGCGGCAACGCTCATGTACGTAAAGAGATTAACTTATGTGATACAAGAGAAGAACTTGTGAACTTGCTGTCCGGTTTTGTTCAGGACGTCGAAGAGAAAGAAGCATCTAGTCAAGTTGGATAAAGCGCAGGGCGATCATAGATAGAGGAGTGAACCAAATGAGTCACGAAGATTTAAATGACCAATTGTTAGTCAGAAGAGAGAAAATGCAAGCTTTAAGAGAAAAAGGAATGGATCCGTTCGGTAAACGATTTGAACGCACTCATTCTGCGGAATCCATTATTTCCGAATTTGATCAATTTTCTAAAGAAGAGCTTGAAGAGAAAGAAGCAACGGTGAAAATCGCTGGACGTGTGATGACAAAGCGTGGAAAAGGAAAAGCTGGATTTGCGCATGTGAAAGATCTTTCTGGCCAGATTCAAATCTATGTTCGTAAAGACGCTATTGGAGAAGAAGCATACGAAGTCTTCAATATGACGGATTTAGGAGACATTGTAGGTGTAACTGGAACAGTCTTCAAAACAAAAGTAGGAGAGCTTTCAATTAAAGTGACTCATTATGAGTACTTAACAAAAGCTTTGCGTCCTCTTCCAGATAAATTTCATGGATTGAAAGATGTAGAACAACGTTACCGTCAACGCTATTTAGACTTAATTACAAGTCCGGAGAGTCAACAAACTTTCGTTGCTCGCAGTCGTATTATTCAGTCTATGAGACGCTATTTAGATGAACAAGGCTATTTAGAAGTGGAGACGCCAATGATGCATTCGATTGCAGGTGGTGCTTCGGCTCGTCCATTCATTACTCACCATAACGCTCTTGATATGGAACTTTATATGCGTATTGCGATCGAGCTTCATTTAAAACGTTTGATCGTTGGCGGTATGGAGAAAGTATATGAAATCGGTCGCGTATTCCGTAATGAGGGGGTTTCTACACGCCATAATCCGGAATTTACAATGATCGAACTGTATGAAGCTTATGCAGATTATCAGGATATCATGCGCTTAACAGAAAATTTAATTGCTCATATTGCAGAAGAAGTGTTAGGTACTACTACAGTGCCATACGGGGAGCATGAAGTTAACCTGAAACCTCAATGGCGTCGTTATCATATGGTTGATGCAGTTAAAGAATACACGGGCGTTGACTTTTGGAAAGAAATGACTGATGAAGAAGCTCGTCAATTAGCGAAGGAACATGGCATTGAGTACAAAGAAACGATGCAGTATGGTCACATCGTCAATGAATTTTTCGAACAAAAGGTAGAAGAAAAGCTAATACAGCCTACTTTTATTTATGGACACCCAGTCGAGATTTCTCCTTTAGCGAAGAAAAATGACGAAGACCCTCGTTTTACTGATCGTTTTGAGCTGTTTATTGTGGGACGTGAGCATGCGAATGCATTTACAGAATTAAATGATCCAATTGATCAAAGGGAACGTTTTGAAGCTCAGTTAAAAGAGCGTGAACAAGGGAATGATGAAGCGCACGAAATGGATGATGACTTCATAGAAGCACTTGAATACGGACTTCCTCCTACAGGTGGTCTTGGAATCGGTGTGGATCGACTAGTTATGTTATTAACAAACTCTCCTTCTATTCGTGACGTTTTACTGTTTCCGTTAATGAGACATAAAGAATAGTGTGTGAAAAGGACTGCCTTGTGGCGGTCTTTTTTTCTTTGAAACGTTACAAAGATAAGTTTGTATATCATTCTATTAAAAAAGTGAAAAAAGTGCTTGCATCGACTCTTCAGAGATGGTATATTTATATTCGTTGCTAACGACGACATCAAGTTTTAAGAAAAACTTCAAAAAAGTTGTTGACAACAAAATGATAACTTGTTATGATAATAAAGTCGCTAAAAACGGCAACAAGTTGAAATTGATCTTTGAAAACTGAACAAAATAAACGTCAACGTTAATTCAAATAGCGAAGGTATCATGTAAATGGTGACCTAAGCAGGACGAAAAACATGAGCAAGTCAAACATCTTTTTGGAGAGTTTGATCCTGGCTCAGGACGAACGCTGGCGGCGTGCCTAATACATGCAAGTCGAGCGAACTTGATGGAAGCTTGCTTCTATTCAAGTTAGCGGCGGACGGGTGAGTAACACGTGGGTAACCTGCCTGTAAGACTGGGATAACTCCGGGAAACCGGGGCTAATACCGGATAAGTTCTTTCTCCGCATGGAGAAAGATTGAAAGACGGTTTCGGCTGTCACTTACAGATGGACCCGCGGCGCATTAGCTAGTTGGTGAGGTAACGGCTCACCAAGGCGACGATGCGTAGCCGACCTGAGAGGGTGATCGGCCACACTGGGACTGAGACACGGCCCAGACTCCTACGGGAGGCAGCAGTAGGGAATCTTCCGCAATGGACGAAAGTCTGACGGAGCAACGCCGCGTGAGTGAAGAAGGTTTTCGGATCGTAAAGCTCTGTTGTTAGGGAAGAACAAGTATCGGAGTAACTGCCGGTACCTTGACGGTACCTAACCAGAAAGCCACGGCTAACTACGTGCCAGCAGCCGCGGTAATACGTAGGTGGCAAGCGTTGTCCGGAATTATTGGGCGTAAAGCGCGCGCAGGCGGTCTTTTAAGTCTGATGTGAAAGCCCACGGCTCAACCGTGGAGGGTCATTGGAAACTGGAAGACTTGAGTGCAGAAGAGAAGAGCGGAATTCCACGTGTAGCGGTGAAATGCGTAGAGATGTGGAGGAACACCAGTGGCGAAGGCGGCTCTTTGGTCTGTAACTGACGCTGAGGCGCGAAAGCGTGGGGAGCAAACAGGATTAGATACCCTGGTAGTCCACGCCGTAAACGATGAGTGCTAAGTGTTGGAGGGTTTCCGCCCTTCAGTGCTGCAGCTAACGCATTAAGCACTCCGCCTGGGGAGTACGGCCGCAAGGCTGAAACTCAAAGGAATTGACGGGGGCCCGCACAAGCGGTGGAGCATGTGGTTTAATTCGAAGCAACGCGAAGAACCTTACCAGGTCTTGACATCCTCTGACAACTCTGGAGACAGAGCGTTCCCCTTCGGGGGACAGAGTGACAGGTGGTGCATGGTTGTCGTCAGCTCGTGTCGTGAGATGTTGGGTTAAGTCCCGCAACGAGCGCAACCCTTGATCTTAGTTGCCAGCATTTAGTTGGGCACTCTAAGGTGACTGCCGGTGACAAACCGGAGGAAGGTGGGGATGACGTCAAATCATCATGCCCCTTATGACCTGGGCTACACACGTGCTACAATGGATGGTACAAAGGGCTGCAAGACCGCGAGGTTTAGCCAATCCCATAAAACCATTCTCAGTTCGGATTGTAGGCTGCAACTCGCCTACATGAAGCCGGAATCGCTAGTAATCGCGGATCAGCATGCCGCGGTGAATACGTTCCCGGGCCTTGTACACACCGCCCGTCACACCACGAGAGTTTGCAACACCCGAAGTCGGTGGGGTAACCCTTACGGGAGCCAGCCGCCTAAGGTGGGGCAGATGATTGGGGTGAAGTCGTAACAAGGTAGCCGTATCGGAAGGTGCGGCTGGATCACCTCCTTTCTAAGGAAATTAACGGAAAGTAAGAACGCTGTTCTTACTCAAATTAACGACGCGTTTTATTTTGTTCAGTTTTGAAGGATGAATTCCTTCTATTTACTTGTTCTTTGAAAACTGGATAATATCGTATAAAGTAACCAAGCAATAACCGAGTAATCGCCATTTTAGGTTAAGTTAGAAAGGGCGCACGGTGGATGCCTTGGCACTAGGAGCCGACGAAGGACGGGACTAACTCCGATATGCTCTGGGGAGCTGTAAGTAAGCATTGATCCAGAGATTTCCGAATGGGGAAACCCACTGTTCGTAATGGAACAGTATCTCTGTCTGAATACATAGGACAGTTGAAGGCACACCCGGGGAACTGAAACATCTAAGTACCTGGAGGAAGAGAAAGCAAATGCGATTCCCTGAGTAGCGGCGAGCGAAACGGGAACAGCCCAAACCAGAAGGCTTGCCTTCTGGGGTTGTAGGACACTCTACACGGAGTTACAAAAGAACGGGATAGGCGAAGAGGTCTGGAAAGGCCCATCAGAGAAGGTAACAATCCTGTAGCCGAAATTTCGTTCTCTCCAGAGTGGATCCTGAGTACGGCGGAACACGTGAAATTCCGTCGGAATCCGGGAGGACCATCTCCCAAGGCTAAATACTCCCTAGTGACCGATAGTGAACCAGTACCGTGAGGGAAAGGTGAAAAGCACCCCGGAAGGGGAGTGAAAAAGATCCTGAAACCGTGTGCCTACAAGTAGTTAGAGCCCGTTAATGGGTGATAGCGTGCCTTTTGTAGAATGAACCGGCGAGTTACGATTTCATGCAAGGTTAAGCCAAAAAGGCGGAGCCGCAGCGAAAGCGAGTCTGAATAGGGCGAATGAGTATGAGGTCGTAGACCCGAAACCAGGTGATCTACCCATGTCCAGGGTGAAGGTAAGGTAACACTTACTGGAGGCCCGAACCCACGCACGTTGAAAAGTGCGGGGATGAGGTGTGGGTAGCGGTGAAATTCCAATCGAACCTGGAGATAGCTGGTTCTCTCCGAAATAGCTTTAGGGCTAGCCTCAAGGGAAGAGTCTTGGAGGTAGAGCACTGTTTGGACTAGGGGCCCCCATCGGGTTACCGAATTCAGACAAACTCCGAATGCCAAAGACTTATCCTTGGGAGTCAGACTGCGAGTGATAAGATCCGTAGTCAAGAGGGAAACAGCCCAGACCACCAGCTAAGGTCCCAAAGTATACGTTAAGTGGAAAAGGATGTGGAGTTGCTTAGACAACCAGGATGTTGGCTTAGAAGCAGCCACCATTTAAAGAGTGCGTAATAGCTCACTGGTCGAGTGACTCTGCGCCGAAAATGTACCGGGGCTAAACGTATCACCGAAGCTGTGGATTGACATCTTTGATGTCAGTGGTAGGAGAGCGTTCTAAGGGCGGTGAAGCTAGACCGTAAGGACTAGTGGAGCGCTTAGAAGTGAGAATGCCGGTATGAGTAGCGAAAGAAGGGTGAGAATCCCTTCCACCGAATGCCTAAGGTTTCCTGAGGAAGGCTCGTCCTCTCAGGGTTAGTCGGGACCTAAGCCGAGGCCGATAGGCGTAGGCGATGGATAACAGGTTGATATTCCTGTACCACCTATTTACCATTTGAGCAATGGGGGGACGCAGGAGGATAGGGTAAGCGCGCGAATGGAAATGCGCGTCCAAGCAGTTAGGCCGATGACGAGGCAAATCCCGTCATCATCAAGGCGGAGCTGTGACGGCGAGGGAAATATAGTACCGAAGTTCCTGATTCCACACTGCCAAGAAAAGCCTCTAGCGAGGTAAAAGGTGCCCGTACCGCAAACCGACACAGGTAGGCGAGGAGAGAATCCTAAGGTGAGCGAGTGAACTCTCGTTAAGGAACTCGGCAAAATGACCCCGTAACTTCGGGAGAAGGGGTGCTCTTTGGGGTGAATAGCCCCGAGGAGCCGCAGTGAATAGGCCCAGGCGACTGTTTAGCAAAAACACAGGTCTCTGCGAAGCCGCAAGGCGAAGTATAGGGGCTGACGCCTGCCCGGTGCTGGAAGGTTAAGGGGAGCGCTTAGCAATAGCGAAGGTGTGAACCGAAGCCCCAGTAAACGGCGGCCGTAACTATAACGGTCCTAAGGTAGCGAAATTCCTTGTCGGGTAAGTTCCGACCCGCACGAAAGGCGTAACGATCTGGGCACTGTCTCAACGAGAGACTCGGTGAAATTATAGTACCTGTGAAGATGCAGGTTACCCGCGACAGGACGGAAAGACCCCGTGGAGCTTTACTGTAGCCTGATATTGAATTTTGGCACAGCTTGTACAGGATAGGTAGGAGCCTTTGAAGCGTGAGCGCCAGCTTACGTGGAGGCGTTGGTGGGATACTACCCTGGCTGTGTTGAACTTCTAACCCGCACCCCTGATCGGGGTGGGAGACAGTGTCAGGCGGGCAGTTTGACTGGGGCGGTCGCCTCCTAAAAAGTAACGGAGGCGCCCAAAGGTTCCCTCAGAATGGTTGGAAATCATTCGCAGAGTGTAAAGGCACAAGGGAGCTTGACTGCGAGACCTACAAGTCGAGCAGGGACGAAAGTCGGGCTTAGTGATCCGGTGGTTCCGCATGGAAGGGCCATCGCTCAACGGATAAAAGCTACCCCGGGGATAACAGGCTTATCTCCCCCAAGAGTCCACATCGACGGGGAGGTTTGGCACCTCGATGTCGGCTCATCGCATCCTGGGGCTGTAGTCGGTCCCAAGGGTTGGGCTGTTCGCCCATTAAAGCGGTACGCGAGCTGGGTTCAGAACGTCGTGAGACAGTTCGGTCCCTATCCGTCGCGGGCGCAGGAAATTTGAGAGGAGCTGTCCTTAGTACGAGAGGACCGGGATGGACGCACCGCTGGTGTACCAGTTGTCTTGCCAAAGGCATCGCTGGGTAGCTATGTGCGGACGGGATAAGTGCTGAAAGCATCTAAGCATGAAGCCCCCCTCAAGATGAGATTTCCCATAGCGCAAGCTAGTAAGATCCCTGAAAGATGATCAGGTAGATAGGTTCGAGGTGGAAGCGTGGCGACACGTGGAGCTGACGAATACTAATCGATCGAGGACTTTTCCTAGGCGATTTGTACGGTTACAATACTTATTATCCAGTTTTGAAAGAACAATTCTTTCAAACTTCATAGTCTGGTGGCGATAGCGAAGAGGTCACACCCGTTCCCATACCGAACACGGAAGTTAAGCTCTTCAGCGCCGATGGTAGTTGGGGGTTTCCCCCTGTGAGAGTAGGACGTTGCCAGGCGAAACATGGAGGATTAGCTCAGCTGGGAGAGCACCTGCCTTACAAGCAGGGGGTCGGCGGTTCGATCCCGTCATCCTCCATCATTAATTTTTTGATGAGCCGGTGTAGCTCAACTGGTAGAGCAACTGACTTGTAATCAGTAGGTTGGGGGTTCAAGTCCTCTTGCCGGCACCATCTTTAAATCATATTGTTTTGAGCCATTAGCTCAGTTGGTAGAGCATCTGACTTTTAATCAGAGGGTCGAAGGTTCGAGTCCTTCATGGCTCATTTTTGCGGGTGTGGCGGAATTGGCAGACGCACCAGACTTAGGATCTGGCGCCGCGAGGCGTGGGGGTTCGACTCCCTTCACCCGCATCATAATTAAGCGGAAGTAGTTCAGTGGTAGAACACCACCTTGCCAAGGTGGGGGTCGCGGGTTCGAATCCCGTCTTCCGCTCCATAAAAGTGCCGGGGTGGCGGAACTGGCAGACGCACAGGACTTAAAATCCTGCGGTAGGTGACTACCGTACCGGTTCGATTCCGGTCCTCGGCACCACTTTTATGCGCCCGTAGCTCAATTGGATAGAGCGTTTGACTACGGATCAAAAGGTTAGGGGTTCGACTCCTCTCGGGCGCGCCATATTTTTACGGGAAGTAGCTCAGCTTGGTAGAGCACTTGGTTTGGGACCAAGGGGTCGCAGGTTCGAATCCTGTCTTCCCGACCATTCAAATATTTTAAAAAAATCATAAGGGGCCTTAGCTCAGCTGGGAGAGCGCCTGCTTTGCACGCAGGAGGTCAGCGGTTCGATCCCGCTAGGCTCCACCAATAAATATTTTTATTATTGACATCTACTATGAATGATGTTAATATAATTAAAGTCTTAAAAGAAAATTGATCTTTGAAAACTGAACAAAATAAACGTCAACGTTAATTCAAATAGCGAAGGCATCATGTAAATGGTGACCTAAGCAGGACAAAAAACATGAGCAAGTCAAACATCTTTTTGGAGAGTTTGATCCTGGCTCAGGACGAACGCTGGCGGCGTGCCTAATACATGCAAGTCGAGCGGACTTGATGGGAGCTTGCTTCCATTCAAGTTAGCGGCGGACGGGTGAGTAACACGTGGGTAACCTGCCTGTAAGACTGGGATAACTCCGGGAAACCGGGGCTAATACCGGATAAGTTCTTTCTCCGCATGGAGAAAGATTGAAAGACGGTTTCGGCTGTCACTTACAGATGGACCCGCGGCGCATTAGCTAGTTGGTGAGGTAACGGCTCACCAAGGCGACGATGCGTAGCCGACCTGAGAGGGTGATCGGCCACACTGGGACTGAGACACGGCCCAGACTCCTACGGGAGGCAGCAGTAGGGAATCTTCCGCAATGGACGAAAGTCTGACGGAGCAACGCCGCGTGAGTGAAGAAGGTTTTCGGATCGTAAAGCTCTGTTGTTAGGGAAGAACAAGTATCGGAGTAACTGCCGGTACCTTGACGGTACCTAACCAGAAAGCCACGGCTAACTACGTGCCAGCAGCCGCGGTAATACGTAGGTGGCAAGCGTTGTCCGGAATTATTGGGCGTAAAGCGCGCGCAGGCGGTCTTTTAAGTCTGATGTGAAAGCCCACGGCTCAACCGTGGAGGGTCATTGGAAACTGGAAGACTTGAGTGCAGAAGAGAAGAGCGGAATTCCACGTGTAGCGGTGAAATGCGTAGAGATGTGGAGGAACACCAGTGGCGAAGGCGGCTCTTTGGTCTGTAACTGACGCTGAGGCGCGAAAGCGTGGGGAGCAAACAGGATTAGATACCCTGGTAGTCCACGCCGTAAACGATGAGTGCTAAGTGTTGGAGGGTTTCCGCCCTTCAGTGCTGCAGCTAACGCATTAAGCACTCCGCCTGGGGAGTACGGCCGCAAGGCTGAAACTCAAAGGAATTGACGGGGGCCCGCACAAGCGGTGGAGCATGTGGTTTAATTCGAAGCAACGCGAAGAACCTTACCAGGTCTTGACATCCTCTGACAACTCTGGAGACAGAGCGTTCCCCTTCGGGGGACAGAGTGACAGGTGGTGCATGGTTGTCGTCAGCTCGTGTCGTGAGATGTTGGGTTAAGTCCCGCAACGAGCGCAACCCTTGATCTTAGTTGCCAGCATTTAGTTGGGCACTCTAAGGTGACTGCCGGTGACAAACCGGAGGAAGGTGGGGATGACGTCAAATCATCATGCCCCTTATGACCTGGGCTACACACGTGCTACAATGGATGGTACAAAGGGCTGCAAGACCGCGAGGTTTAGCCAATCCCATAAAACCATTCTCAGTTCGGATTGTAGGCTGCAACTCGCCTACATGAAGCCGGAATCGCTAGTAATCGCGGATCAGCATGCCGCGGTGAATACGTTCCCGGGCCTTGTACACACCGCCCGTCACACCACGAGAGTTTGCAACACCCGAAGTCGGTGGGGTAACCCTTACGGGAGCCAGCCGCCTAAGGTGGGGCAGATGATTGGGGTGAAGTCGTAACAAGGTAGCCGTATCGGAAGGTGCGGCTGGATCACCTCCTTTCTAAGGAAATTAACGGAAAGTAAGAACGCTGTTCTTACTCAAATTAACGACGCGTTTTATTTTGTTCAGTTTTGAAGGATGAATTCCTTCTATTTACTTGTTCTTTGAAAACTGGATAATATCGTATAAAGTAACCAAGCAATAACCGAGTAATCGCCATTTTAGGTTAAGTTAGAAAGGGCGCACGGTGGATGCCTTGGCACTAGGAGCCGACGAAGGACGGGACTAACTCCGATATGCTCTGGGGAGCTGTAAGTAAGCATTGATCCAGAGATTTCCGAATGGGGAAACCCACTGTTCGTAATGGAACAGTATCTCTGTCTGAATACATAGGACAGTTGAAGGCACACCCGGGGAACTGAAACATCTAAGTACCTGGAGGAAGAGAAAGCAAATGCGATTCCCTGAGTAGCGGCGAGCGAAACGGGAACAGCCCAAACCAGAAGGCTTGCCTTCTGGGGTTGTAGGACACTCTACACGGAGTTACAAAAGAACGGGATAGGCGAAGAGGTCTGGAAAGGCCCATCAGAGAAGGTAACAATCCTGTAGCCGAAATTTCGTTCTCTCCAGAGTGGATCCTGAGTACGGCGGAACACGTGAAATTCCGTCGGAATCCGGGAGGACCATCTCCCAAGGCTAAATACTCCCTAGTGACCGATAGTGAACCAGTACCGTGAGGGAAAGGTGAAAAGCACCCCGGAAGGGGAGTGAAAAAGATCCTGAAACCGTGTGCCTACAAGTAGTTAGAGCCCGTTAATGGGTGATAGCGTGCCTTTTGTAGAATGAACCGGCGAGTTACGATTTCATGCAAGGTTAAGCCAAAAAGGCGGAGCCGCAGCGAAAGCGAGTCTGAATAGGGCGAATGAGTATGAGGTCGTAGACCCGAAACCAGGTGATCTACCCATGTCCAGGGTGAAGGTAAGGTAACACTTACTGGAGGCCCGAACCCACGCACGTTGAAAAGTGCGGGGATGAGGTGTGGGTAGCGGTGAAATTCCAATCGAACCTGGAGATAGCTGGTTCTCTCCGAAATAGCTTTAGGGCTAGCCTCAAGGGAAGAGTCTTGGAGGTAGAGCACTGTTTGGACTAGGGGCCCCCATCGGGTTACCGAATTCAGACAAACTCCGAATGCCAAAGACTTATCCTTGGGAGTCAGACTGCGAGTGATAAGATCCGTAGTCAAGAGGGAAACAGCCCAGACCACCAGCTAAGGTCCCAAAGTATACGTTAAGTGGAAAAGGATGTGGAGTTGCTTAGACAACCAGGATGTTGGCTTAGAAGCAGCCACCATTTAAAGAGTGCGTAATAGCTCACTGGTCGAGTGACTCTGCGCCGAAAATGTACCGGGGCTAAACGTATCACCGAAGCTGTGGATTGACATCTTTGATGTCAGTGGTAGGAGAGCGTTCTAAGGGCGGTGAAGCTAGACCGTAAGGACTAGTGGAGCGCTTAGAAGTGAGAATGCCGGTATGAGTAGCGAAAGAAGGGTGAGAATCCCTTCCACCGAATGCCTAAGGTTTCCTGAGGAAGGCTCGTCCTCTCAGGGTTAGTCGGGACCTAAGCCGAGGCCGATAGGCGTAGGCGATGGATAACAGGTTGATATTCCTGTACCACCTATTTACCATTTGAGCAATGGGGGGACGCAGGAGGATAGGGTAAGCGCGCGAATGGAAATGCGCGTCCAAGCAGTTAGGCCGATGACGAGGCAAATCCCGTCATCATCAAGGCGGAGCTGTGACGGCGAGGGAAATATAGTACCGAAGTTCCTGATTCCACACTGCCAAGAAAAGCCTCTAGCGAGGTAAAAGGTGCCCGTACCGCAAACCGACACAGGTAGGCGAGGAGAGAATCCTAAGGTGAGCGAGTGAACTCTCGTTAAGGAACTCGGCAAAATGACCCCGTAACTTCGGGAGAAGGGGTGCTCTTTGGGGTGAATAGCCCCGAGGAGCCGCAGTGAATAGGCCCAGGCGACTGTTTAGCAAAAACACAGGTCTCTGCGAAGCCGCAAGGCGAAGTATAGGGGCTGACGCCTGCCCGGTGCTGGAAGGTTAAGGGGAGCGCTTAGCAATAGCGAAGGTGTGAACCGAAGCCCCAGTAAACGGCGGCCGTAACTATAACGGTCCTAAGGTAGCGAAATTCCTTGTCGGGTAAGTTCCGACCCGCACGAAAGGCGTAACGATCTGGGCACTGTCTCAACGAGAGACTCGGTGAAATTATAGTACCTGTGAAGATGCAGGTTACCCGCGACAGGACGGAAAGACCCCGTGGAGCTTTACTGTAGCCTGATATTGAATTTTGGCACAGCTTGTACAGGATAGGTAGGAGCCTTTGAAGCGTGAGCGCCAGCTTACGTGGAGGCGTTGGTGGGATACTACCCTGGCTGTGTTGAACTTCTAACCCGCACCCCTGATCGGGGTGGGAGACAGTGTCAGGCGGGCAGTTTGACTGGGGCGGTCGCCTCCTAAAAAGTAACGGAGGCGCCCAAAGGTTCCCTCAGAATGGTTGGAAATCATTCGCAGAGTGTAAAGGCACAAGGGAGCTTGACTGCGAGACCTACAAGTCGAGCAGGGACGAAAGTCGGGCTTAGTGATCCGGTGGTTCCGCATGGAAGGGCCATCGCTCAACGGATAAAAGCTACCCCGGGGATAACAGGCTTATCTCCCCCAAGAGTCCACATCGACGGGGAGGTTTGGCACCTCGATGTCGGCTCATCGCATCCTGGGGCTGTAGTCGGTCCCAAGGGTTGGGCTGTTCGCCCATTAAAGCGGTACGCGAGCTGGGTTCAGAACGTCGTGAGACAGTTCGGTCCCTATCCGTCGCGGGCGCAGGAAATTTGAGAGGAGCTGTCCTTAGTACGAGAGGACCGGGATGGACGCACCGCTGGTGTACCAGTTGTCTTGCCAAAGGCATCGCTGGGTAGCTATGTGCGGACGGGATAAGTGCTGAAAGCATCTAAGCATGAAGCCCCCCTCAAGATGAGATTTCCCATAGCGCAAGCTAGTAAGATCCCTGAAAGATGATCAGGTAGATAGGTTCGAGGTGGAAGCGTGGCGACACGTGGAGCTGACGAATACTAATCGATCGAGGACTTTTCCTAGGCGATTTGTACGGTTACAATACTTATTATCCAGTTTTGAAAGAACAATTCTTTCAAACTTCATAGTCTGGTGGCGATAGCGAAGAGGTCACACCCGTTCCCATACCGAACACGGAAGTTAAGCTCTTCAGCGCCGATGGTAGTTGGGGGTTTCCCCCTGTGAGAGTAGGACGTTGCCAGGCACCAATAAAAAGAACAGCTCAGGCTGTTCTTTTTGTTTTAGAAAAATATAGTAACAGGGATTCTTTACGATAAATTCGTTTATACTAATCTATACATATAAATTGCCATAGACAAACTTCATCATGTATAATTAACGTCAAATATAGTCAAAGTCAGAAAAGGAGGAGGTATTGGTGCGAAATATATCTGATATCATTGAAGAATATTTAAAAAGAGTGTTAGAAACAAGCGGCAGTGAAATAGTAGAAATAAAAAGAAATGAAATCGCTGATAAATTCCAATGTGTTCCCTCGCAAATTAATTACGTCATTAATACTCGCTTCACTATTGAAAGAGGATATATTGTTGAAAGTAAAAGAGGTGGGGGAGGATATATTCGAATTATTAAAGTGCAAGTTCATGATCAACAAGATTTAATTGATCAAATAATTGCACTTGTTGGGAAGCGGATTTCACAGTCGAATGCCGATGATATTATTTATCGCTTAGTGGAAGAAGAAATTATCTCAAATCGAGAAGCGAAAATCATGATGAGTGTGATGGACCGTTCTGTTTTATATATTGATCTGCCTGATCGGGATGAACTTCGAGCAAGAATGATGATAGCTATGTTAATGACCTTGAAATATAAATAAAGGGGGAAGCTGTTTTGGTTTGCCAAGAGTGTAAAGAAAGACCGGCTACTTTGCATTTTACTAAAACAATAAATGGTGAAAAAACGGAATCGCACTTATGTGAAAGGTGTGCACAGGAAAAAGGGGAACAATATATGATTAGCGGTCATCCTCAATTTTCTATTAATAATTTATTTAGCGGCTTGTTTAATCTCGATTCCCTTTTTTCATCAAAACCTGCTCAATACCCGCAAGAAAAGCCATTAAAATGTGATCATTGTCAAGTAACCTTTCAGCAATTCGTTAATATGGGTAAGTTTGGATGCCCTCATTGTTATGAAGCATTTAGTGAACAGTTAGGGCCAATTTTAAAAAGACTTCAAAATGGTAATAATGTACATGTAGGGAAGATTCCTGAAAGAATGGGTGGTGCTCTTCATTTAAAAAAAGAAATAGAAGTTCTTAAAGAAGAGCTTCAGCATTTGATCATGCATGAAGAGTTTGAACAGGCAGCTGAAATAAGAGACAAAATTCGCTCTCTCGAAAAAAATTTACACTTTGAAGGAGGAGAGTCTTCATGTCTCTAGAAAGATTTATTAATCAGGCTGTTAGCTCATGGATGAGTAGTGAAGGTCCTCATTCTGATATTGTGTTAAGTTCAAGAATTCGGCTAGCTAGGAATTTGGCACAATATAAATTTCCTACCTTTTTAACAGCTGAAGAAGCAATGGAGATGACTGAGGAAATTGCGAAGGTTGTACAATCTTACTCTTCTATGGAACTACTAACAATGGAAAGTTTGTCTTCCTTGGAAAAAAGGGTATTAGTAGAGAAACATTTAATTAGCCCTCTACTAGCAGATTCGTCTCCTTATGGGGCAGTCCTTCTCTCTGAAATGGAAGACATTAGTGTAATGATTAATGAGGAAGATCATATTCGAATCCAATGCTTATCACCCGGCTTACAACTAAAAGAAACGCTAGAAAAAGCGAATGCAATTGACGATGCGATTGAAGAACAAGTGCCATTTGCTTTTGATGAGCAGAGAGGCTATTTAACAAGCTGTCCGACTAATGTTGGAACGGGTTTAAGAGCATCGGTGATGATGCATCTTCCTGGTTTAATGTTAACCCAACAAATTAGTCGAATTATTCCCGCGATTAATCAATTGGGATTAGTTGTTAGAGGAATTTATGGTGAAGGTAGCGAAGTGTTAGGGAATATATTTCAAATTTCTAACCAGCTTACACTTGGGAAATCCGAAGCTGATATTGTGGAAGACTTATTGAGTGTAGTTCATCAGCTGATTGTACAAGAACAATCAGCAAGAGAGATGTTAATGAGCACCTCTGCTATCCGTTTGGAAGATAAAGTTTTTCGGTCATACGGCGTTTTAACGAATGGTCGTATTATTGAAACAAAGGAAGCAGCTCAATGCCTTTCCGATGTGAGACTTGGAATTGATACTGGATATATTAAACATATTTCCAAAAGCATTTTAAATGAGTTGATGATTTTAACACAACCGGGCTTTTTACAACAATATGCGGGTGGAGCACTCGATCCAGAAGAAAGAGATGTTAGACGAGCGGCTCTCATTCGCGAGCGGCTGAAAATGGAAGAAAATTGTTGATGTAAAGGAGATGGATGGACATGATGTTCGGTCGATTTACTGAAAGAGCTCAGAAAGTTTTGGCACTGGCACAGGATGAAGCAATTCGTCTTGGGCATAGCAATATAGGTACAGAGCATATTCTCTTAGGGTTAGTGCGAGAAGGAGAAGGAATTGCTGCAAAAGCTTTATATGGCCTTGGACTTAGTTCGGAGAAAATTCAGCAAGAAGTTGAGAAGTTGATTGGTCGAGGAGAAGGAAGTACACAAACTGTCCATTACACTCCCCGTGCAAAAAAAGTAACTGAATTATCGATGGATGAGGCAAGAAAACTAGGCCACTCTTATGTAGGAACGGAGCATATCTTGCTTGGATTGATTCGAGAAGGGGAGGGCGTGGCCGCACGAGTTCTTAGTAATTTAGGTGTGAGCTTAAATAAAGCCCGTCAGCAAGTTCTTCAATTACTAGGCAGCAATGAATCAAATGGACATCAAGGTGGAGCAGCATCTAGCGTGAACACACCGACGCTTGATAGTCTAGCTCGAGACTTAACGGTTATAGCGAGAGAAGGTAGTCTAGACCCTGTCATTGGCCGTAGTAAAGAAATTCAAAGGGTCATTGAAGTGTTGAGTAGAAGAACGAAAAATAATCCAGTGTTAATTGGTGAGCCAGGCGTTGGGAAAACGGCCATTGCAGAAGGCCTTGCCCAACAGATTATTAATAATGAAGTGCCGGAAACTCTCCGTAATAAGCGAGTCATGACACTGGATATGGGTACGGTTGTAGCTGGTACAAAGTATCGCGGCGAATTTGAAGACCGTTTAAAGAAAGTAATGGATGAAATTCGTCAGGCGGGAAATATCATTTTATTCATTGATGAGCTGCATACACTCATTGGAGCAGGAGGAGCAGAAGGAGCGATCGATGCTTCCAATATTTTAAAACCTTCCTTAGCTCGTGGGGAATTGCAATGTATTGGTGCAACTACACTTGATGAGTACCGTAAATATATTGAAAAAGATGCCGCACTTGAGCGTCGTTTCCAGCCGATTCAAGTAGATGAACCAACATTAGAAGAATCGATTCAAATTTTAAAAGGGTTAAGAGATCGCTATGAGGCGCATCACCGTGTATCGATCACGGATGAAGCGATTGAAGCAGCTGTGAAAATGTCAGATCGATATATTTCAGATCGCTTTCTTCCAGATAAAGCGATTGATTTAATTGATGAAGCTGGTTCTAAAGTTCGGTTACGCTCCTTTACAACACCTCCTAATCTGAAAGAATTGGAAGTGAAGTTAGAGGGCATCCGAAATGAAAAGGATGCGGCTGTACAAAGTCAAGAGTTTGAAAAAGCGGCATCGTTACGTGATTCAGAGCAAAAACTACGTGAAGAACTAGAGCGTACGAAAAACAGCTGGAAAGAAAAGCAAGGCAAAGAAAACAGTGAAGTGACCGTCGAAGATATTGCAATTGTTGTCTCTAGTTGGACCGGTATTCCTGTCTCTAAACTTGCTCAAACAGAAACAGAAAAACTGTTAAAATTAGAAGAAATTTTACATTCACGTCTAATCGGACAGGAAGAAGCGGTAAAAGCTGTCTCTAAAGCAGTCCGTCGTGCAAGAGCTGGTTTAAAAGACCCGAAACGCCCAATTGGTTCATTTATTTTCTTAGGACCAACTGGTGTCGGTAAAACGGAACTAGCAAAAGCGTTAGCTGAATCGATGTTTGGGGATGAGGATGCGATGATTCGCATTGATATGTCTGAATACATGGAGAAACATTCGACATCCCGCCTTGTTGGTTCACCTCCAGGATATGTCGGTTATGAGGAAGGCGGCCAGCTAACAGAAAAAGTTCGTCGCAAGCCATACTCAGTTATATTATTGGATGAAATCGAAAAAGCACATCCCGATGTATTTAATATTTTATTACAAGTGCTTGAGGATGGGCGTTTAACAGATTCAAAAGGACGTACGGTAGATTTCAGGAACACGGTGCTGATTATGACTTCCAATGTGGGAGCTCAATCGCTGAAACGCAATAAATATGTAGGTTTTAATATTCAAGATGGAGAACAAGATTTCAAAGATATGAAGGGCAAAGTGATGGAAGAGTTAAAGCGTGCCTTCCGCCCAGAGTTCCTTAACCGTATTGATGAAATTATTGTGTTCCATGCTTTAGAGAAAAAGCATTTGAAAGAAATTGTGACATTAATGTCTGATCAGTTAACGAATCGATTGAAGGAGCAAGATATTATCGTTGAACTGACGGATAAGGCGAAAGAAAAAATTGCCGATGAAGGATACGATCCAGAGTACGGAGCTCGTCCGCTACGTCGTGCGTTACAAAAACAAGTAGAAGATCGCTTGTCTGAGGAACTGCTAAAAGGTAAAGTATTAACGGGTCAACATGTGATCGTGGATGTTGATAATAATGAGTTTGTCGTGAAGATAAAGGAACCATCTGCTTTTTAGTTAACAAGAGAAAGGATGCACAACAAGAAATCACAGTGCATCCTTTTTTAAAATTTGATGAAAATAAGGTAATATTAGAAGGGAACAAGATATGGCGAAGAAAAAAACGAAATTTATGTGTCAATCATGTGGATATGAGTCGCCGAAATGGATGGGAAGATGCCCTGGGTGTAATCAATGGAACCAAATGGTCGAAGAAGTGTCGATTACGGGTACACCCAAGCGGACATTTATGCATTCAGAAACAACGGTTTCTACAAAGCCGGCTAAGTTATCAGCGGTAGAGACAGTCCAAGAACCAAGGGTCACAACGGATTTAAAGGAATTTAACCGAGTGCTAGGTGGAGGTGTTGTGCCAGGATCGCTCGTCTTAATTGGGGGAGATCCGGGGATTGGGAAATCAACGTTGCTGTTACAAGTCTCTTCGCAACTAAGTGCAAAGGCGAGTAAAGTGTTATATATATCCGGTGAGGAATCGATTAAGCAGACGAAATTACGAGCCGATCGACTAGCGGTGAAGGATGATAATTTATTCATCTATTCGGAAACGAATTTGCAGCTCATTCATTCTGCGATTGAAGAATTGGCGCCATCTTTTGTTATTATTGATTCTATTCAGACGGTATATCATCCTGAAGTGACTTCTGCTCCAGGAAGCGTGTCTCAAGTGCGTGAATGTACGGCTGAACTGATGCGAATCGCGAAAATGAATGGAATCGCGATCTTTATTGTTGGCCATGTTACAAAAGAAGGTTCGATTGCAGGACCTCGATTATTGGAGCATATGGTGGATACTGTGTTATATTTTGAAGGAGAACGTCATCATACGTACCGAATTTTACGAGCGGTAAAAAATCGTTTCGGTTCTACAAATGAAATGGGCATTTTTGAAATGAAAGAAGATGGATTAGAAGAAGTAGCGAATCCATCAGAAATATTTTTAGAAGAACGTTCTCAAGGTACATCTGGTTCGACCGTTGTTGCATCTATGGAAGGAACACGACCCGTTCTTGTTGAAATTCAAGCGCTCATATCACCAACCGTTTTTGGGAATCCTCGTCGAATGGCAACAGGTATTGATCACAATCGAGTGACACTTTTAATGGCGGTACTTGAAAAGCGAGTGGGGTTACTGTTGCAAAATCAAGATGCTTACTTGAAAGTAGCAGGTGGAGTCAAGCTGGATGAACCAGCGATTGATCTAGCGATTGCTGTTAGTATTGCTTCAAGTTTTCGTGATCAGCCAACAAATCCGACTGATTGTATTATTGGAGAAGTTGGGTTGACCGGTGAAGTGAGAAGAGTATCAAGAATTGAACAGCGAGTCTCTGAGGCCGCTAAGCTAGGATTTACTCGTATTATTATACCGTCTAATAATTTAGGTGGATGGAAAGTACCTGAAGGAGTTGAACTAGCGGCTGTCTCTACGGTGAATGAAGCACTCAAAATTATTTTTGGTAAATAACTATTTTGAGGTTAATGAATGAATAAACATAGTTTTTTCAAAAAAACGGTTTTAAATGGAAAAAAGTGTTTATAATAATATGAGGAGGTGAAGGTAGGATGTTAAGACGTCTTGTGCAGGCGGGCTTTATTATTTTAGGTGGTACACTAGGCATTATTTTGATTCCGGACTTTTTAAAATTAATTAAATTAGATGACGTTCACTTAATTAATAACCCGTATGTGGCAGCTATATTAGGAGCGTTGCTGTTTTATGTGCTAACCTTTTGGGCAATTGATCATATAGTTAGTTTTGTGAAATGGTTAGAAGATTGCATTGTGACTGCTCCGTTGACGGACATTCTTTCTGGAAGTTTAGGGTTAATTTTAGGGTTAATTGTAGCCTTTTTGGCAGGGAGTACCCTGTCTTCTGTTGAAATCCCGCTTGTGAACACAGTAGTACCGATTTTCTTAACATTATTACTTGGTTACTTAGGGTTCCAAGTAGGCTTTAAAAAACGAGATGAGATTACTAGTCTTTTCTCAATCAATAAAGGTGGAAAGAAAAAAGAAGTCGTTGAGGAACTTGTGGTGCCGAAGAAGTCGAATAAAATTTTGGACACAAGTGTAATTATTGATGGTAGAATTGCTGATATTTGTCAAACGGGCTTTTTAGAAGGGTGTATTATCATTCCTCAATTCGTCCTTGAAGAATTGCAACATATTGCTGATTCTTCCGATACGTTAAAGCGAACGAAAGGGCGAAGAGGTTTAGATATTTTAAATCGTATTCAAAAAGACATCCCGGTTGATGTGGAGATTATTGAGCGAGATTTTGAGGATATTCAAGAAGTAGATAGCAAGCTTGTGAAGCTAGCGAAAGAGATGAACGGGATCGTTGTGACGAATGATTTTAATTTAAATAAAGTATGTGAATTGCAAAACGTCCAAGTGTTAAATATTAACGATTTAGCAAACGCGGTGAAGCCATTAGTCATCCCTGGAGAGGAAATGCATGTGCTTGTCATTAAGGATGGGAAAGAGCAGAAGCAGGGGATTGCTTATTTAGACGATGGTACGATGATCGTTGTAGAAGAAGGACGAGACTATATCGGCAAGCATATTGATGTAGTGGTTACAAGTGTACTACAAACATCAGCAGGACGAATGATTTTTGCTAAGCCGAAAATGATTGAAAAAGCGCTTTAAAGGGGAATCGATGAATGGCGTATCAAGTAGTGATTCCGGCAGCAGGTCAAGGAAAGCGGATGAAAGCAGATAGGAACAAGCTGCTTTTGTCGTTGCAAGGCCGCCCGGTCATTATTCATACATTAGAAGTATTTGAAAAGGACCCAGCTTGTAACGGCATTGTTCTCGCTGTGAAACAAGAGGAGAAGCAGCTATTTGCTGATTTAATTAGCAAGTACAAAATATCAAAGGTCTATAAGTTTGTAACGGGTGGAGAAGAGCGTCAGCAAAGTGTATATAACGGCTTAAAGCAACTCGATCAGGCCGATATTGTTCTTGTTCATGATGGTGCCCGTCCATTTATGACGAGAAAGATGATTGCTGAACTAGTTGAGCAGGCGAAACATTCAGAAGCCGCGATTGCTGCTGTTCCTGTTAAAGATACAATTAAGCGCGTAAAGGACGGAACTGTTAGTGAGACAGTCGAGCGCTCTAGCTTGTGGTCGGTGCAAACGCCACAAGCTTTTCGCTTCTCTTCCCTTCTTCAAGCGCATGAGCAAGCAGAAAAGGACGGGTTTTTAGGAACGGATGATGCTTCTTTGGTCGAAAGAATGAACGTTCCTGTTCAAATTGTAGAAGGTGACTATGATAATATTAAATTGACGACGCCGGAGGATTTAATCTTCGCTGAGGCAATTATTCAAAAAAGAAAATAAAGGAGACATGAATCATGTTTCGTATTGGACAAGGATTTGATGTTCATCAATTAACGGAAGGCCGCCCATTAATTATTGGGGGAATTGAAATCCCGTATGAAAAAGGATTGCTTGGACATTCTGATGCGGATGTTTTATTACACACGATTGCAGATGCTTGTCTTGGAGCGATTGGTGAAGGAGACATCGGCAAGCACTTTCCGGATACTGACCCTGCATTTAAAGATGCGGACTCCGCTGTTTTACTACAGCATGTTTGGAAGCTAGTACAAGAAAAAGGCTATGTTTTAGGAAATGTAGATTGTACCATTATGGCGCAACAGCCGAAAATGGCTCCGCATATTGAAAAGATGCGAAAAAGAATTGCAGAACTTCTAGAAGCGGACGTGTCACAAGTGAATGTAAAGGCAACAACAACAGAGAAGTTAGGGTTTGTTGGCAGAGAAGAAGGAATTGCTTCACAAGCAACCGTTCTTTTAGTCAAGCCTACTATGTAATCGTCTTTCTTCTAGTAAGTAACAGTGGTAAAATAGAAAAATAATTATGTAAAGCTATAGGGAAGAATCGAGGAGGAAGCAGCATGGCCAATGATATTCGCGTACGGTATGCGCCAAGCCCGACAGGTCACTTACATATCGGGAATGCACGTACAGCACTGTTTAACTATTTATATGCCCGCAATAAAGGCGGAAAATTTATTATTCGAATTGAAGATACGGATCAAAAACGAAACATTGAAGGCGGCGAAGAGAGTCAATTAACATACTTGCGCTGGCTTGGTATCGACTGGGATGAAGGTGTCGATGTCGGTGGGGAATATGGGCCATATCGTCAATCGGAACGCAATGATATTTATAAAAAATATTATGACCAGCTATTAGAAGAGGGCAAAGCTTATAAATGCTATTGTACATCAGAAGAGCTAGAAGCAGAGCGCGAGGCTCAGCAAGCGGCTGGGAAAGATATGCCAGGGTATTCTGGAAAGTGCCGTCATTTAACAGAGGAAGAACAAGCGAAGCTAGAGGCGGAAGGACGTACACCAAGCATTCGTATTAAAGTGCCAAAAGGCGAAGTGCTATCTTTTAACGATATGGTTAAAGGTGAAGTGTCTTTTGAATCAGATGATATTTCTGATTTTGTTATTGTGAAACAAGATGGAACGCCAACTTATAACTTTGCTGTTGCCATTGATGATCGTTTAATGGAAATGTCTCATGTTCTTCGTGGAGATGACCATATTTCAAATACACCGAAACAGCTGGTGATTTATCGAGCTCTTGGCTGGGAGCCTCCTATTTTCGGACACATGACATTAATTGTTAACGAAAGCCGTAAAAAATTAAGTAAACGGGATGAGTCGATCATTCAATTTATTGAACAATATAAAGAGCTTGGCTATTTACCTGAAGCGCTCTTCAATTTCATTACATTGCTTGGCTGGTCTCCACAAGGGGAAGAAGAGATCTTTTCTAAAGAAGAATTTATTGATATCTTTACGGCAGAGCGCTTATCGAAATCTCCTGCTTTATTTGACCAACAGAAATTGCAGTGGATGAATAATCAATATATGAAAAAAGTGGATGTCGATCGAGTGGTTGAATTGGCACTTCCGCATTTAGTTAAGGCGGGACGTATCGATGAAAATCCGTCTGCTGATCAGCTTGAATGGACGAAACAATTGATTGCTCTTTTCCAAGAAAAAATGAGCTACGGAGCAGAGATTGTTGAATTATCCGAGCTATTCTTTAAAAAGGAACTCACTTTTGAAGAGGAAGCGAAAGAAGTGCTTCAAGAAGAACAAGTACGTGAAGTAATGACTTCCTTCCTTGCCAAAGTAGACGAGCTAGAAGCATTCGAAGCAGAAGAAATTAAAAAAGCGATGAAAGCTGTTCAAAAAGAAACAGGTCATAAAGGCAAAAAATTATTTATGCCAATTCGTGCGGCGGTAACAGGTCAAACACATGGTCCTGACTTGCCGAAAGCGATTGAATTGATCGGAAAAGAAGCAGTGAAAGAACGCTTACAACAGATTATCAATTAACATTTTCGCTCAAATGTAATATATTATAGTTAGATAAAATTCGATAATAAAGCGTTGAAGAGGAAAAGTAGGTAATCGAAGCTTCCCAGAGAGAATCGTCACCGGCTGAAAGCGATTTAAGTGACTCGATTATTGAAGTGCCCCTCTGAGTCTGTGGCTGAACTAAGAGTAAGCTACAGCGGGAACTCCCGTTAACAGTTTCAAGTTGGGGAGATAGGCATGCCTATTTCTCAAACAGAGTGGAACCGCGTAAATGAAACGTCTCTGTCAGATCAGAGGCGTTTTTGTTTTGCTTTTGAATTGAAATCAACATGGTGGTGAGGGGGAGGAATGATCATGTTTAAAGTATTAAAAGAAGATATCGATACGATATTTGAACAGGACCCAGCAGCGCGCAGCTATTTAGAGGTCATCTTAACGTATTCTGGGCTACACGCGATTTGGGGACATCGCCTAGCTCATGCTTTTTATAAAAGAAAATTTTATTTCATTGCCCGTCTGATCTCACAAGTCAGCCGTTTCTTTACTGGAATCGAAATTCACCCAGGTGCTCAAATTGGTCGTCGGTTATTTATTGATCATGGCATGGGCGTGGTTATTGGTGAAACATGTGAAATTGGCGATGATGTTACTATTTACCAAGGGGTTACACTTGGAGGTACTGGGAAAGAAAAAGGAAAGCGGCATCCGACGGTGAAAGATCATGTGTTGATTGCGACTGGTGCAAAAGTGCTCGGTTCGATTACGGTTGGGGAGAACTCGAAAGTAGGTGCGGGTTCTGTCGTATTAAAGGATGTTCCACCTGATTCAACAGTTGTCGGAATTCCAGGGAAAATTGTCATTCGCGATGGCAAAAAGATTAAAAAAGATTTAAATCACCGGGATTTACCGGATCCGGTGGCCGACCGACTTCAAGCAATGGAAAAAGAAATGAACCAGCTAAAACAGGAACTTAATGAGCTACGGAAGGGAGAATATCAAAATGACCATTCGTCTGTATAACACTTTAACGCGTAAGAAAGAAGAGTTGATTCCTTTAGAAGAAGGAAAGATAAAAATGTATGTATGCGGTCCAACCGTCTACAACTATATTCATATTGGTAACGCTCGTCCGGCGATTGTATTTGACACCGTTCGACGTTATTTACAATATCGTGGTTACGATGTCACTTTTGTCTCTAATTTTACTGATGTCGATGATAAATTAATTAAAGCGGCTAATGAACTTGGCGAAGAAGTACCAACTATAGCGGAACGATTTATTAAAGCGTACTTTGAAGATACAGGAGCTCTAGGCTGCCAAAAGGCGGATGTGCATCCGCGTGTTACGGAAAATATTGAATTAATTATTGATTTTATTGAGCAACTGATTGAAAAAGGCTTTGCTTATGAGTCAGCTGGCGATGTGTATTACCGTACAAGAAAATTTGATGGCTATGGAAAGCTTTCACAGCAATCGATCGATGAGCTAAAAGTGGGCGCGCGCATTGGCGTTGGCGAAAAGAAAGAAGAAGCGCTTGATTTCGTTCTTTGGAAAGCGGCGAAAGAAGGAGAAATTTATTGGGAAAGCCCATGGGGGAAAGGTCGTCCGGGTTGGCATATTGAATGCTCCGCGATGGCGAGAAAATATTTAGGTGATACAATAGATATACATGCGGGAGGACAAGATTTAGCTTTCCCACATCACGAAAATGAAATTGCTCAATCGGAAGCATTGACAGGCCAATCGTTTGCTCGCTATTGGATGCATAATGGATATATTAATATTGATAATGAAAAAATGTCGAAATCTCTTGGGAATTTTGTTCTTGTCCACGACATTATTCAGCAAATCGATCCACAAGTATTACGGTTTTTCATGCTGTCTGTTCATTATCGTCATCCGATTAACTATAACGAAGAGTTGCTTGAACAAGCGAGAACGTCCCTTGAGCGCTTAAAAACGGCATATGAGAATTTGAAACATCGCAAGCAAGCTAGCACGAACCTGACGGAAAACAGTGAAAATTGGCTGGTGAAAATCCAGGAGATTCGTCAAGTCTTTACAGAAGAAATGGATGATGATTTTAATACGGCGAATGCGATTTCCGTTTTGTTTGATTTGTCGAAACATGCAAATTATTACTTAATGGAAAAGCATACATCCACAGACGTAATCGACGCTTTCTTAAAAGAGTTTGAAGACTTATTTTTCATTCTTGGTTTAAGCCTTGAAGAAGAAGGGTTGCTTGATGAGGAAGTTGAAGCGTTAATTGAACAACGAATCCAAGCAAGAAAAGAGCGCAATTTTCAATTGGCTGATGAGATTCGTGATAAATTGAAGGAAATGAACATTATTTTAGAAGATACGCCGCAAGGCATCCGCTGGAAAAGAGGATAAATATGCTGGAGTTCGCACCATTGAAAGACGCTAAGCAAATGAATAGTTTGGCCCTTGCTTATATGGGGGATGGTATATATGAGGTATATGTACGACGTCATCTTCTCGAATTAGGAAAGGTAAAGCCGCAATTATTGCATAAAGAGGCGACCAAATATGTGTCGGCAAAAGCGCAGGCGAAAGTGTTATTTCAAATGATTGAAGAGGAAAAACTAACAGAAGAAGAGCTAGCGATTGTTCGAAGAGGGCGCAATGCAAAATCAGGAACGATACCGAAAAATACCGATGTACAAACATATCGGTATAGCACAGCGTTCGAGGCGCTTCTCGGCTCCCTCTTTTTAACTGGACAAGATCATCGTCTTGTCGAAATCATCGAATATTGTCTAAATCAGGAAGTTTAAGGAGAGGAGGAAGAAAATATGTCAAAAGAATTTATCTCAGGTAGAAATCCTGTATTAGAAGCATTACGCTCAGACCGCGAAATTAATAAAATTTGGATTTCAGAAGGAGCTCAAAAGGGCCCGGTGCAACAAATTATTAAAATGGCGAAAGAGCAAAATGTGCTTGTTCAATTTGTTCCTAAACAAAAAGTTGATCAAATGAGTGATGAAAATCATCAAGGAGTGGTGGCTTCGGTCGCTGCTTATCACTATGCGGAGCTCGATGATCTATTTGCTAAAGCAGAGCAGAGCGGGGAAGCGCCATTCTTTCTGTTGCTTGATGAAATTGAAGATCCGCATAACCTCGGCTCTATTATGCGTACAGCTGATGCGGTAGGCGCTCACGGGATCATTATTCCGAAGCGTCGGGCAGTTGGTCTAACAGCAGCAGTAGCTAAAGCGTCCACTGGAGCGATTGAATATATTCCAGTCGTACGTGTGACCAATTTAGCACGAACGATGGATGAACTGAAAGAGCGTGGGCTGTGGATTGCTGGTACAGATGCTAAAGGTACCGATGATTATCGAAATTTTGATGGGACCATGCCTTTAGGGTTAGTGATTGGAAGTGAGGGTAAAGGAGTTAGCCGTCTTGTGAAAGAAAAATGTGATTTTCTTATTCAACTGCCAATGGCTGGTGGGGTCACATCTTTAAATGCTTCTGTTGCCGCAGGATTACTTATGTATGAGGTTTATCGAAGACGCCATCCTTTAGGGGAGTAAGATATGAACATCCTGATTGTTGATGGATACAACATTATAGGGGATTGGCCAGAACTTCGAGAACTGAAAAAGCATAATCTTGCCTCTGCTCGTGATCGATTGATTGAGCGGATGGCGGAATACCAAGGGTTTACTGGTAGTCGAGTGATCATCGTGTTTGATGCGCATTTTGTAAAGGGCACGGAAAAGAAGTATCATGATTCAAAAGTAGAAGTCATTTTTACAAGAGAAAATGAAACAGCGGATGAGCGAATTGAAAAGTTGGCCATTGAGCTCAACCATATAAAAAATCAAATTTCAGTGGCCACTTCGGATTTTACGGAGCAGTGGGTGATCTTCGCTCAGGGAGCTTTGCGAATTTCGGCGAGGGAGCTGCTTACAGAAGTGAACTCGATCAACAAAAAGATCGGAAGCAGCATGAAAAAAATTGAAGAAAAGCGGCCAAACGCGAAAATCCAACTTAGTGACGAAGTGGCAGAAATTTTCGAAAAGTGGCGTCGCGGACAGAAATGAATAGTTGACGTTCAAAAAAACGGTACTGTATAATATTGCTAGTCTATGTTTTTGCAAGCGGAAGGGATGTGTGTGGGCTTGAAACGTTCAAATAGTTTAGCACTAGAAACGCTTAATGACGAGCAACTCATAGAACTTGTTCATAATGGAAACAGTGATGCTCTAGATTACTTGATCCACAAATACAGAAATTTTGTGCGAGCAAAAGCGCGCTCTTATTTTTTAATTGGAGCAGATCGGGAGGATATTGTCCAAGAAGGAATGATCGGCTTATATAAAGCCATTCGTGATTACAAAGAGGACAAGTTAACAACCTTTAAAGCTTTTGCTGAATTATGCATTACAAGACAAATTATTACAGCTATTAAGACAGCCACTAGACAGAAGCACATTCCGCTAAACTCTTACGTATCACTTGATAAACCTATTTATGACGAAGAGTCAGATCGTACATTGATGGATGTGATTACGGGAGCAAAAACGATGAACCCGGAAGAATTAATTATTAATCGAGAGCAATTCAATAGTATTGAAGATAAGATGAATGAATTGTTGAGCGATTTAGAAAGAAAAGTATTAGCGTTATATTTAGATGGGCAATCTTATCAAGAGATTTCAGAAGAGCTGAACCGTCATGTGAAATCGATTGATAATGCACTCCAACGGGTGAAACGAAAACTAGAACGTTATCTTGAATTTAAAGAAATTACAATGTAGGGAATCACTTGACTAGTTTCTATAACAATGATATTTTTTACAATTGAGATAGAGAAGGTGATTTCACGATGGCAAATAAACTAATTTTAGCTTGCTCGGAGTGTGGGTCAAGAAATTACTCCACTCAAGGGAAAGCGAATGGCGATGGACGATTAGAAATCAAAAAGTTTTGCAGTACTTGCAACAAGCATACCGTGCATAAGCAAACGAAATAAAGAACCGGTGTGCAAGTCATCATACGGAGGTTCTAGACATGTCGAATATTATCCAATTTTTTCGCAATGTAAGTTCCGAGATGCGAAAAGTTAGTTGGCCGAAGAAAAAAGAATTAACTAGTTATACGATTACTGTTATTTCAACTGTAGTTTTTCTTGCTATTTTCTTTTTAATCGTCGACCAAGGTATTTCTGCCGTTATTAATTGGGTCATGTCAAAGTAATTGACCGATTTATTATTAAGGCTTGAATATACTGTTTTTTTATATGGTATAATGAAACATCATAGAGACAATAAAAAAGCCCGCTTCAACGGGTTTTTTAATTTGCTTTTAACAAGTAAAGGAGGGAAGGACGCTTAGTCCCTTTCAATGGAGAAGAATTGGTATGTTGTTCACACATATTCTGGATATGAAAATAAAGTAAAAGCGAACCTTGAAAAGCGTGTAGAGTCAATGGGAATGCAAGATAAAATTTTCCGTGTGATTGTTCCTGAAGAGGAAGAAACGGATATTAAAAACGGTAAGAAGAAAGTAACGAAAAGAAAAGTATTTCCTGGGTATGTTCTAGTAGAAATCGTCATGACGGATGACTCTTGGTATGTGGTTCGCAATACACCTGGAGTAACAGGCTTCGTAGGCTCTTCTGGTCATGGATCAAAACCGACACCGCTACTTCCGGATGAAGTGAAGAATATCTTAAAACAAATGGGTATGGATGAGAGAAGAAAAGAAGCGGACTTTGAAGTGAATGAAACGGTTATCGTCAACGATGGTCCATTTGCTGATTTTGAAGGTACGGTTGAAGAGATTGATCATGACAAAGCCAAAATTAAAGTGCTTGTCAATATGTTTGGTAGAGAAACGCCTGTTGAGCTTGACTTTGGTCAAGTAAATAAATTAAAATGAAAACTGCTTGAAATGTTAAACAAAAAATGATAATATTTTTAAGTCGGTATGTCTCGGAATTTGAGACTAATTTTAATTGATCATCTTTATTTGAAATAAAGATATTATTTGAGTGGGAGGGGAAAATCCCCAAATACCACATCACGGACTTAAGGAGGTGTGTCTCGTGGCTAAAAAAGTTATTAAAGTTGTTAAGTTGCAAATCCCTGCAGGTAAAGCTAATCCTGCGCCACCGGTAGGTCCTGCACTTGGTCAAGCTGGTGTTAACATCATGGGATTCTGTAAAGAATTTAATGCGCGCACTGCGGATCAAGCTGGTTTAATCATTCCGGTTGAAATTTCGGTATTTGAAGACCGTTCATTTACATTTATCACAAAAACTCCGCCAGCTGCTGTGCTTCTTAAGAAAGCGGCCGGTATCGAGTCTGGTTCTGGTGAACCTAACCGCAATAAAGTGGCAACAGTGAAACGTGATAAAGTTCGCGAAATCGCTGAAACAAAAATGCCTGACCTTAATGCAGCTAGCGTTGAAGCAGCTATGCGCATGGTTGAAGGTACTGCCCGCAGCATGGGTATTGTGATCGAAGACTAATTATTAGTCTAGTTGAAGTTGTTGTTCAAGGGTTGCGATGTGGATGTAGTTAAATATACTTCACTCGCAACCTTTATTCGTGGGAGGTTATTCCGCTAAAACCACATAAGGAGGATTTTTAATAATGGCTAAAAAAGGTAAAAAGTTTCAAGAAGTAGCAAAGCTTGTTGACCGTTCAACAGCTTATGCAATTGAAGAAGCAGTTGAGTTAGTGAAGAAAACAAACTTCGCAAAATTTGATGCAACAGTAGAGGTTGCTTTCCGTTTAGGCGTTGACCCTAAGAAAGCAGACCAACAAATCCGTGGAGCAGTTGTTCTTCCAAACGGAACTGGTAAAACTCAAAAAGTATTAGTGTTCGCTAAAGGTGAAAAAGCGAAAGAAGCAGAAGCAGCAGGCGCTGACTACGTTGGCGATAGCGACTTCATCACCAAAATCCAACAAGGTTGGTTCGAGTTTGATGTAATCGTTGCTACTCCTGATATGATGGGTGAAGTTGGTAAACTTGGTCGTGTACTTGGACCAAAAGGTTTAATGCCAAACCCTAAAACTGGAACAGTTACATTTGACGTAACTAAAGCAGTTGCGGAAATCAAAGCTGGTAAAGTAGAATACCGCGTTGATAAAGCTGGTAACATTCACGTGCCAATCGGTAAAGTATCATTCGAAAACGAAAAATTAGTTGAAAACTTCAACACAATTTTCGATACAATGATGAAAGTGAAGCCAGCGGCAGCTAAAGGAACATACATGAAGAATGTAACAATTACTTCAACGATGGCTCCTGGTATCAAAGTAGATCCATCATCTGTAACTGTAAAATAATAAGTTGACATTCAGAATTGTATTTGATATAATACATTCTGTTGTAAAATAAATTTAACATTTATACCGTAGACAGCAGGGGCTTTGAAAGCTTAATTTCCCGCCGAGGTAATACGAATATATATAGTGTAGCATCTTGCTGTACTTTTCGTGCCTCCATGTCTGCAAAGCATGGGGGTTTCTCTTGCTTTGAGGTATGAATGACAAAGTAAAGCGGAAAAGATTTATCGTTCTTTTTCGGAGAAATCTACAGGAGGTGTAAAGATGAGCAGTGTAATTGAACAAAAGAAACAGTTAGTTACTGAAATCGCTGAAAAATTCAAAAACAGTGCCACTACAGTTGTAGTAGACTACCGTGGATTAACAGTAAGTGAAGTAACAGAACTTCGTAAGCAACTTCGTGAAGCAGGTGTTGAGTTCAAAGTATACAAAAATACATTAACTCGCCGTGCGGCTGAAATGGCAGAGATCTCAGGTTTAGAAGAATCTCTTACAGGTCCAAACGCGATTGCGTTCAGTGCGGAAGATGCTATTGCTCCAGCTAAAATTCTTAACGACTTTGCGAAAACGCATGAAGCGTTAGAAATTAAAGCGGGTGTACTTGAAGGAAGCGTTGTGTCTGTTGAAGAAGTTAAAGCTCTTGCTGAACTTCCATCACGCGAAGGACTTCTTTCTATGCTACTCAGCGTATTGCAAGCACCTATGCGCAACTTCGCTCTTGCGACAAAAGCTGTTGCAGAACAAAAAGAAGAACAAGGCGCGTAAGCTAATCTATTTGGCGACTGCCTAAACTAATAAAACATAATGTAAAAATTAAGGAGGAAATTTAAAATGACTAAAGAGCAAATCATTGATGCGATTAAAGAAATGTCCGTTCTTGAATTAAACGACTTAGTAAAAGCTATTGAAGAAGAGTTTGGTGTAACTGCTGCTGCTCCTGTAGCAATGGTTGGTGGAGCTGCTGGTGGAGACGCTGCTGCTGAGAAAACTGAATTTGATGTTGTACTTACTGATGCAGGTGCACAAAAAATCAAAGTTATCAAAGTTGTTCGTGAAATCACAGGTCTTGGTCTTAAAGAAGCAAAAGAACTTGTTGACAACACTCCAAAAGCACTTAAAGAAGGCGCTTCTAAAGAAGAAGCTGAAGAAATCAAAGCTAAACTTGAAGAAGTTGGCGCTGGCGTAGAAGTTAAGTAATAAAGTAGTAATCGGACAAAAGCCCGCTGAATCCAGCGGGCTTTTGTTTTGTCTTTGCATCTCTAGCGGAACTTTGGTTAAATGAAAGTGGCTAAGGCTTTCATGTGCAAATGGCACCTGAATAGTCGCCTCGCTGGAAGATGATTGGAGGGATCTGCATGGCAAATCATTATTATTCATCAACTCCTGAAAGTGAAAGCAACCCAATATATTGGGAATACACACTAAAAAATAAAACGTTTCGTTTTAAAACAGATGCAGGGGTTTTTTCGAAAAAAGAAGTAGATTTTGGTTCGCGTTTGTTGATTGAACAGTTTAGCTCTCCTCGAATAGAAGGTCCGCTGCTTGATGTTGGTTGTGGCTATGGCCCTATTGGTTTATCGCTTGCTGCAGAATTTCCGGAGCGCCTTGTTCATATGGTGGATGTCAATCAACGCGCAATGGCTCTTGCAAAAGACAATGCGGAGCTGAATCGCATTGATAATATTACCATTTATGAAAGTGATCGCTTAGAAGCTGTGGTGGAAAAACAATTTGCTGCTATTTTAACGAACCCGCCTATTCGTGCAGGGAAAAAAGTAGTGATGGACATTTTTCATCAAAGTTTTCAGAAGTTAGCGAACGGAGGACAGCTGTGGGTTGTGATCCAAAAGAAGCAAGGGGCTCCATCAGCTATTAAAGAATTAGAACTTTTATTTGGTGAAGTAGAAACAGTAGAGCGCTCCAAAGGATATTACATTCTTAAAGCAGAAAAATCATTGACTGACTAAAATCTCTATGGTATTATTGTAAAATGCCAATATAATATTTGTGTCCATTTTCTCGGAAATGATGTATGATTTTTTAAGTAGATGGGAACAATGAAAAAATAATAGTTCATTATGTGAAAAAAATGAGGTTTTCTTTGAAAAACCCTTTTTCTTTTTGTCTTATAGAATAGACTGGCCGTCTACTATAAGGAATATATAGGCAACTAAAACGCTTGATTTGAGGGGTGAATCAGTTGACAGGTCAACTAGTTCAGTATGGACGACACCGCCAACGTAGAAGTTATGCACGTATTAGCGAAGTTTTAGAATTACCAAATCTTATTGAAATCCAAACATCCTCCTATCAATGGTTTCTTGATGAGGGCTTAAGAGAGATGTTTCAGGACATTTCTCCTATTGAAGATTTCACTGGTAATCTTGCATTGGAATTTATCGATTATAGTCTTGGCGACCCGAAGTATCCAGTCGACGAGTCTAAGGAGCGCGATGTAACGTATTCAGCTCCGCTTCGAGTAAAAGTCCGTCTTTTAAACAAAGAGACTGGTGAAGTGAAAGACCAAGAAGTGTTCATGGGCGATTTTCCGCTTATGACTGAAACAGGAACATTCATTATCAATGGAGCAGAACGTGTTATCGTTTCCCAGCTAGTTCGTTCTCCGAGTGTGTATTACAACGGAAAACTGGATAAGAACGGGAAGAAAGGTTTTACTGCTACAGTGATCCCAAACCGTGGTGCTTGGCTCGAATATGAGACAGATGCAAAGGATATTGTTTATGTCCGCATAGACCGCACACGAAAACTACCAATTACAGTATTGCTTCGTGCTCTAGGGTTTGGCTCTGATCAAGAAATCATCGATCTAATCGGCGATAATGAATACATTCGCAACACGCTTGAAAAAGATAATACGGAAAGCACGGAAAAAGCGCTGATTGAAATTTATGAGCGTCTTCGTCCGGGTGAACCACCAACTGTTGAAAATGCGAAAAGCTTACTGATCTCTCGTTTCTTTGATCCGAAACGATACGATTTAGCAAGTGTAGGACGATACAAAATCAATAAGAAGCTTCATACGAAAAATCGTTTGTTTGGTCAACGTTTAGCTGAAACGCTTGCGGACCCAGAAACAGGTGAAATTATCGCTGAAGCAGGTACTCTTCTTGATCGCCGTACACTAGACAAAATTATTCCTCACCTTGAAAGCGGGGCAGGGTTTAAAACGTTCCGTCAATCTGGTGGTGTAGTAGAAGAAGATATCATTGTTCAATCGATTAAGATTTACGCTCCAAATAGCGAAGAAGAGAAAGTTATTAACGTTATCGGAAATGGTTTCCCAGAGTTTGATGTGAAGCATATCACACCTGCAGATATCATTTCTTCGATCGGTTATTTCTTCAACCTTCTTTATGGAGTAGGAAATACGGACGATATCGATCATTTAGGTAATCGTCGCCTTCGTTCTGTTGGTGAATTGCTTCAAAACCAGTTCCGAATTGGTTTATCACGTATGGAGCGTGTCGTTCGTGAAAGAATGTCCATCCAAGATACAAATACAATTACACCACAGCAATTAATTAATATTCGCCCAGTTATTGCGTCTATTAAAGAGTTCTTTGGAAGCTCTCAGCTTTCTCAGTTCATGGACCAAACGAATCCGCTAGCTGAATTGACGCACAAGCGTCGTTTATCTGCATTAGGACCTGGTGGTTTAACAAGGGAACGCGCAGGCTTTGAAGTGCGTGACGTTCACTACTCTCACTATGGTCGTATGTGTCCAATTGAAACGCCAGAGGGTCCAAACATCGGTTTGATCAACTCTTTATCATCTTATGCAAAAGTCAACCGATTTGGCTTTATTGAAACACCATATCGCCGAGTTGATCCGGAAACAGGAAAAGTAACGAGTCGCATTGATTACTTAACGGCTGACGAGGAAGATAACTATGTTGTTGCTCAGGCGAACGTACCTTTAGCTGAAGACGGTTCATTCCTTGAAGAAGAAGTAGTGGCGCGTTTCCGTGGAGAAAACACGGTAGTTAAACGCGAACGTGCAGATTACATGGACGTTTCACCTAAACAGGTTGTTTCTGCTGCGACTGCTTGTATTCCTTTCTTAGAAAATGATGACTCCAACCGTGCCCTAATGGGAGCGAACATGCAACGTCAGGCTGTGCCATTAATGCAGCCGGAAGCTCCGATTGTAGGAACAGGTATGGAGTATGTATCAGGAAAAGACTCTGGTGCTGCTGTCATTTGTAAGCATGAAGGTATCGTTGAACATGTTGAATCTCGTGAAATTTGGGTTCGTCGCATTCAAGAAATTGACGGACAAGAGGTTAAAGGAAATCTCGATAAATATCGTTTACTGAAGTTTATTCGTTCTAACCAAGGAACATGCTATAATCAACGTCCAATTGTTAGTACAGGAGATCGTGTGACAAAAGGGGAAATCCTCGCCGATGGTCCATCTATGGAAAAAGGTGAACTTGCCCTTGGTCGTAACGTAATGGTCGGATTCATGACATGGGACGGTTACAACTATGAAGATGCCATCATCATGAGTGAAAGACTCGTGAAAGATGATGTTTACACATCTATTCACATCGAAGAGTACGAATCAGAGTCTAGGGATACGAAATTAGGACCTGAAGAAATCACTCGCGATATTCCTAACGTAGGTGAAGATGCGCTTCGCAATCTAGACGAGCGTGGAATCATTCGTGTAGGAGCAGAAGTGAAGGATGGAGATCTACTTGTAGGTAAAGTAACGCCAAAAGGAGTTACAGAACTTACTGCTGAAGAACGTCTATTACATGCGATCTTCGGTGAAAAAGCACGTGAAGTACGCGATACATCCCTTCGTGTACCACACGGTGGGGGCGGAATTGTCCTTGACGTAAAAGTGTTTAACCGCGAAGATGGAGATGAGCTTCCACCGGGTGTGAACCAACTTGTTCGTGTTTATATCGTTCAGAAGCGTAAAATTTCTGAAGGGGATAAAATGGCCGGACGACATGGTAACAAAGGGGTAATCTCTCGTATTTTACCGGAAGAGGATATGCCTTTCTTGCCGGATGGCACGCCGATCGACATCATGTTAAACCCATTAGGGGTACCTTCTCGTATGAATATCGGACAGGTGCTTGAGCTTCATCTTGGAATGGCAGCTAGATACCTTGGTATCCATGTGGCTACTCCTGTATTCGATGGTGCGACCGAGGATGATGTATGGGAAACAATTGAAGAAGCAGGAATGTCTCGCGATGCGAAAACCGTTCTTTATGATGGTCGAAGCGGAGAGCCATTCGATAACCGTGTATCAGTTGGGATCATGTACATGATCAAATTGGCGCACATGGTTGATGACAAGCTTCATGCTCGTTCAACTGGACCTTACTCTCTTGTGACACAACAACCTCTAGGCGGTAAAGCTCAGTTTGGTGGTCAGCGTTTCGGAGAGATGGAGGTTTGGGCACTCGAGGCATATGGAGCTGCTTATACACTTCAAGAAATCCTTACAGTTAAATCGGATGACATTGTTGGTCGTGTAAAAACATATGAAGCGATTGTTAAAGGTGAAAATGTTCCAGAGCCAGGTGTTCCGGAGTCATTTAAAGTTTTAATTAAAGAACTTCAAAGTTTAGGTATGGACGTGAAGATCATGTCTGGAGACGATCAAGAAATTGAGATGCGTGATTTAGAAGATGAGGATGATATTCAGCAGGCAGATACATTAAACATCGCCCCTGAAGAAACAGCAACTGAAAAAGTAAGTTCAACGGATTAATTAATGATGCCGGAGAAGTCTTATGCGGGCTTCTCCGGCTATCTTGACTAAAAGCAACTAAGCTATCTTGGGTAAAACCTGTAGACTGAAAGGGAGGTAGGCCCCTTGCTAGATGTTAATAACTTCGAATATATGAAAATCGGCTTAGCATCACCAGATAAAATTCGATCTTGGTCTTTCGGAGAGGTCAAAAAACCAGAAACGATCAACTATCGTACATTAAAACCAGAAAAAGACGGTTTATTTTGTGAACGCATTTTCGGACCGACAAAAGACTGGGAATGTCATTGTGGAAAGTATAAAAGAGTACGTTATAAAGGTGTAGTATGTGACCGTTGTGGTGTAGAAGTAACAAAGGCAAAAGTTCGTCGTGAACGCATGGGTCATATTGAACTGGCCGCTCCAGTGTCACATATTTGGTATTTCAAAGGAATTCCAAGCCGTATGGGACTTGTGTTAGATATGTCCCCACGTTCTCTTGAGGAAGTCATTTACTTTGCTTCATACGTAGTAACAGAAGCAGGAGATACTTCATTAGAGAAGAAACAATTGCTATCTGAAAAAGAATACCGTGTATACCGTGATAAATACGGCAGCAAGTTTCAAGCGTCTATGGGAGCTGAAGCGATCAAAAAGCTTCTTGCAGACATTGATCTTGAAAAAGAAGTGGAAGTTCTTAAAGATGAGTTAAAAAGTGCCCAAGGACAGCGTCGTACAAGAGCGATTAAGCGTCTTGAAGTCATTGAAGCATTTCGTCATTCGGGCAACAACCCAGACTGGATGATTTTAGATGTCCTTCCGGTAATTCCGCCAGAATTGCGACCGATGGTCCAATTAGATGGTGGTCGTTTTGCGACATCGGATTTAAATGATTTATATCGTCGTGTAATTAATCGTAACAATCGTTTGAAACGTTTGTTAGATTTAGGCGCTCCAAGCATCATCGTGCAAAATGAAAAGCGTATGCTTCAAGAAGCAGTTGATGCCTTAATTGACAACGGACGTCGTGGTCGACCGGTCACAGGACCAGGTAACCGCCCTCTTAAATCTCTTTCACATATGTTGAAAGGGAAGCAAGGACGTTTCCGTCAAAACTTATTAGGTAAACGTGTTGACTACTCTGGTCGTTCTGTTATCGTTGTAGGTCCTAATTTGAAAATGTATCAATGTGGACTTCCGAAAGAAATGGCATTAGAGTTGTTTAAACCGTTTGTTATGAAAGAGCTTGTTGGAAAAGGATTAGCTCATAACATCAAGAGTGCTAAGCGTAAAATCGAGCGCGTGCATCCAGAGGTGTGGGATGTCCTTGAAGAAGTGATTAGAGAGCATCCGGTACTTCTTAACCGTGCCCCAACGCTTCACCGCTTAGGTATTCAAGCATTTGAACCGACGCTTGTTGAAGGACGGGCAATTCGCCTTCATCCGCTCGTTTGTACAGCTTACAACGCGGACTTTGATGGTGACCAAATGGCCGTTCACGTTCCTTTATCAGCAGAAGCCCAAGCAGAAGCTCGTATGCTCATGCTTGCTGCGCAAAACATCCTAAACCCTAAGGATGGAAAACCGGTTGTAACCCCTTCACAGGATATGGTATTAGGTAACTACTATTTAACCCTTGAACGCGAAGATGCAATTGGAGAGGGTATGATCTTTAAAGATACAAACGAAGCGTTAACTGCTTATCAAAATGGATATGTTCATCTTCATACACGTGTAGCAATCGCAACGTCTTCTTTAAGCAATCAAACGTTTACTGATGAGCAAAGAAAAATGTTGCTGATCACTACTGTAGGGAAATTAATCTTTAATGAAATCCTTCCTGATTCCTTCCCGTACATCAATGAACCAACGGGAACAAACTTGGAAGTGAAAACACCAGAGAAATATTTCGTTCACCCGACAGTAAATGTCAAAGAACATATTCAAAAACAAGAGCTAGTTGCTCCGTTTAAGAAGAAAATTCTTGGTAATATCATCGCTGAAGTGTTCAAGAAGTTTAAGATCACAGAAACATCAAAAATGCTTGATCGTATGAAAGACTTAGGTTTTAAATACTCCACTAAAGCTGGTATTACAGTTGGCGTAGCGGACATTGTTGTATTAGGTGAAAAAGAACAAATTCTTCAAGAAGCTCAAGGTAAAGTGGATAACGTAATGAAGCAGTTCAGACGTGGTTTAATTACTGAAGATGAGCGTTATGATCGCGTTATCTCGATTTGGAGTGCGGCAAAAGATATTATTCAAGGTAAGTTAATGGCTTCCTTAGATAAACGCAACCCGATCTTCATGATGAGTGACTCTGGAGCCCGTGGTAACGCGTCTAACTTTACGCAGCTTGCAGGTATGCGTGGTTTGATGGCCAACCCGGCTGGTCGAATCATCGAGTTACCAATTAAATCAAGTTTCCGTGAAGGTTTAACCGTATTAGAGTACTTCATCTCGACACATGGTGCGCGTAAAGGTCTTGCCGATACCGCTCTGAAAACGGCTGACTCAGGTTACTTAACTCGCCGTCTAGTAGACGTAGCCCAAGATGTTATCGTTCGTGAAGACGATTGCGGAACAGATCGCGGTTTACTAATTGGTTCTATTAAAGATGGTACAGAAGTGATCGAGCCTTTAGAAGAACGCCTAGTAGGTCGTTATGCTAGAAAAACAATTAAACACCCTGGAACAGGATCTATTCTTGTACAGGAAAATGAGCTAATCGATGAAGACTTAGCTAAAGTGATCGTTGATTCAGGCCTTGAACAAGTATGGATTCGTTCAGCCTTTACTTGTAATACTCGTCATGGAGTATGTAAGAAATGTTATGGTCGTAACCTTGCAACTGGTCAACAAGTGGAAGTGGGAGAAGCAGTTGGTATCATTGCTGCCCAATCTATTGGTGAACCAGGTACACAGCTTACGATGCGTACATTCCATACAGGTGGGGTAGCCGGAGATGATATCACTCAAGGTTTACCTCGTATCCAAGAGTTGTTCGAAGCACGTAACCCTAAAGGTCAAGCGGTGATTTCTGAAATTGATGGTGCGGTAACAGCTATCAACGAAGGGCGCGACCGCCAGCAAGAAATCGTCTTGCAAGGTCAAGTCGAAACTCGCACATACACAGTGCCATATACTGCTCGCTTAAAAGTAGCTGTGAACGACGAGGTTGTTCGCGGACAGGAATTAACGGAAGGTTCGATTGATCCGAAAGAATACTTGAAGATCACAGATGTTTCCTCTGTTCAAGAATACTTATTGCGTGAAGTACAGAAGGTATACCGTATGCAAGGGGTAGAAATCGGTGACAAACACATCGAAGTAATGGTACGCCAAATGCTTCGCAAAGTCCGTGTCATTGATGCGGGTGAAACAGATGTGTTACCTGGAAGCTTGTTAGATGTACATCAATTCAGAGATGCGAACGAAAAAGCATTGCTTGAAGGTCGTATGCCGGCAACCGGGAGACCAGTTCTTCTTGGTATTACGAAAGCATCGCTTGAAACAGATTCATTCTTGTCTGCCGCATCGTTCCAAGAAACGACTCGTGTACTTACGGACGCTGCAATTAAAGGAAAACGAGATGAACTGCTTGGTTTGAAAGAAAATGTAATCATCGGTAAACTCGTTCCAGCTGGAACAGGTATGCAAAGGTATCGTAGATCTGAACCAGTATTAGCACAAGTTGAAGAATCAGTCACTGTAGAATAAATAATTGTATTGGAGCTGGTGAATCATCGGCTCCAATACAATATTTCATTTTCGGTGTTGACATTTAAAAATGTCGGTGATAAGATAATCAAGGTGCTCCTATGAACCTTGTTACTTTGGAGGATGCTAGTATGTCTTATGAAAAAGTAGCAAAGGCAAAATGCCTTAAAATAGGAACAAAACAAACAGTGAAGGCTCTTGAAAGAAACAAAGCTCAAGAAGTAATTCTCGCTGCAGACGCAAATCCAGCTATTATTCAAATAATACTCGATCTTGCGCATGAAAAAGCAGTGCCTGTTACTTATGTTGATTCCATGCAAAAGCTTGGAAAAACATGCAAAATTGACGTCAAGGCAGTTGCTGTTGCTATTATTAGTGAATAATGTTTTTGCAGAGTACTGCAAAAGCTTTGTTTTTAATTTTAAATGAGCCACCTGGATGTGTGGGCTTAAGAAAAAAAGGAAGGGAGGATATTTACATGCCTACTATTAACCAGTTAGTGCGTAAACCTCGTAAATCAAAAACTACTACTTCTAAATCACCAGCACTTAACAAAGGATACAACAGCTTCAAGAAAGCTCAAACAGATGTATCTTCACCACAAAAACGTGGAGTTTGTACACGTGTTGGTACTATGACACCGAAAAAACCGAACTCAGCTTTACGTAAGTATGCCCGTGTTCGTTTAAGTAACGGTATCGAAGTAACTGCTTATATTCCTGGTATCGGTCACAACTTACAAGAGCATAGCGTTGTTCTTATCCGTGGCGGACGTGTAAAGGATTTACCAGGGGTACGTTATCATATCGTACGTGGTGCGCTTGATACTGCGGGTGTTGAAACTCGTCGTCAAGGTCGTTCTAAATATGGTACAAAGCGTCCTAAACCAGCTAAAAACTAATTACAAAATAAAAGAACTAATTAAAGCAACCTTTTGAAAGGAGGAAAACAAATGCCACGTAAAGGTCCTGTAGCGAAAAGAGACGTACTTCCAGATCCAATGTACAACTCTAAGCTAGTTACTCGTCTTATCAACAAAATGATGGTAGACGGTAAAAGAGGTAAATCACAAGCTATTCTTTACGCATCATTTGATCTTATTCGCGAACGTACGGGTAAAGACCCTATGGAAGTATTCGATCAAGCAATCAAAAACATCATGCCAGTATTAGAGGTTAGAGCACGCCGTGTAGGTGGAGCTAACTACCAAGTTCCAGTTGAGGTTCGCCCTGAGCGTCGCACAACTCTTGGTCTTCGCTGGTTAGTAAATTATTCTCGCCTTCGTGGAGAGAAAACAATGGAAGAACGCCTTGCTGCTGAAATTCTTGATGCAGCTAACAACACAGGTGCTTCTGTTAAGAAACGTGAAGACACTCACAAAATGGCGGAAGCAAACAAAGCGTTTGCTCACTATCGCTGGTAAGATTATTTTTATTATAAAAAACAAGCTAATTAAGGAAGGAGAAAAACACACATGGCAAGAGAGTTCTCCTTAGAAAACACTCGAAATATCGGTATCATGGCTCACATTGATGCCGGTAAGACAACAACAACCGAGCGTATTCTTTATTACACAGGCCGTATCCATAAAATTGGTGAGACTCACGAAGGTGCTTCTCAAATGGACTGGATGGAGCAAGAACAAGAACGCGGTATCACAATCACTTCCGCTGCAACAACTGCACAATGGAAAGGTAACCGTGTAAACATCATCGATACTCCAGGACACGTAGACTTCACTGTTGAAGTTGAACGTTCTCTTCGTGTACTTGATGGTGCAGTAACAGTACTTGACGCTCAATCTGGTGTTGAGCCTCAAACAGAAACTGTTTGGCGTCAGGCTACTACTTATGGAGTTCCTCGTATCGTATTCGTTAACAAAATGGATAAAATCGGTGCGGACTTCTTATACTCTGTAGGTACAATCCACAATCGTTTGATGGCAAATGCTCATCCAATCCAATTACCAATTGGTGCAGAAGATGAGTTCCGCGGCATCATCGATTTAATTGAAATGAAAGCAACTTTCTACGGTAACGACCTTGGAACTGAAATCGAGGAAGGCGAAATTCCTGCTGAGTATCAAGACCAAGCAGAAGAGTACCGTGAAAAGTTAATCGAAGCAGTAGCAGAACTTGATGAAGACTTAATGGAGAAATACCTTGGTGGAGAAGAGCTTACGAAAGAAGAAATCAAAGCTGCGATCCGTAAAGGTACAGTAAACGTTGAATTCTTCCCAGTTCTATGCGGAACTGCATTCAAAAACAAAGGTGTACAATTAATGCTAGATGCAGTAATTGATTACCTTCCAGCTCCAACAGATGTACCAGCAATTAATGGTACTTTACCAGATAGCGATGAAGAAGTAACTCGTCCTTCAACTGACGATGCACCATTCTCGGCGCTTGCGTTTAAAGTTATGACTGACCCTTATGTTGGTAAATTAACTTTCTTCCGCGTATATTCTGGTATCCTTAATTCTGGATCATACGTTCAAAACTCAACTAAAGGTAAGCGTGAGCGTGTAGGTCGTATTCTTCAAATGCATGCGAACTCACGTGAAGAAATCTCTGAAGTACATGCTGGAGATATCGCTGCTGCAGTTGGTTTGAAAGATACAACTACTGGTGACACATTATGTGACGAGAAAAATCTTGTTATTCTTGAGTCAATGGAATTCCCTGAGCCGGTAATTTCATTATCAGTAGAACCAAAATCAAAAGCTGACCAGGCGAAAATGTCTACAGCTTTACAAAAACTTCAAGAAGAGGATCCTACATTCCGTGCTGAAACTAACCAGGAAACTGGACAAGTTATCATCTCTGGTATGGGTGAGCTTCACCTTGATATCATCGTTGACCGTATGCGTCGCGAATTCAAAGTAGAAGCTAACGTTGGTGCACCTCAAGTTGCTTACCGTGAAACTTTCCGTGGATCTGCTCAAGTTGAAGGTAAATTTGCCCGTCAATCTGGTGGACGCGGACAATTCGGTCACGTTTGGATCGAGTTCTCTCCTAACGAAGAAGGAGCAGGATTTGAATTCGAAAACGGAATCGTAGGTGGGGTTGTTCCACGTGAATACATCCCTGCGGTTCAAGCGGGTCTTGAAGATGCATTACAAAATGGTATTCTAGCTGGTTATCCAATGGTGGACATCAAAGCAAGACTATTTGATGGTTCTTACCATGATGTTGACTCCAGTGAGATGGCGTTTAAAATCGCTGCTTCTATGGCTCTGAAAAACGCTGCTTCTAAATGTAGCCCAGTTCTACTTGAACCAATGATGAAAGTAGAAGTTGTTATTCCAGATGAATATCTTGGAGACATCATGGGTGATGTTACTTCCCGTCGTGGACGTGTGGAAGGAATGGAAGCTCGCGGAAATGCTCAAGTAGTTAAAGCGTTCGTTCCTCTTTCTGAAATGTTTGGTTACGCAACTTCATTGCGTTCTAACACTCAAGGTCGTGGAACATACTCTATGCACTTCGATCATTATGAAGAAGTACCAAAATCAGTTTCTGAAGAAATTATTAAAAAAAATAAAGGCGAATAATTGATTTATACTTTCTAATAAAGTATAAATACTATTGTAAGCTTTAGTAATCTTTGAAGGTGGAATCCTTTCTACCTTCAAAGCCAATATATACTTAAACTTTTATATCTCAAAGGAGGATTTCCTAATGGCTAAGGAAAAATTCGACCGTTCAAAAACACATGCGAATATCGGTACAATTGGTCACGTTGACCATGGTAAAACAACTTTAACAGCAGCAATCACAACTGTTCTTGCTAAGGCAGGCGGCGGTGAAGCGAGAGGTTACGATCAAATCGACGCTGCTCCAGAAGAGCGCGAGCGTGGAATCACAATCAATACTTCACACGTTGAGTATGAAACTGCTACACGTCACTATGCACACGTTGACTGCCCAGGACATGCTGACTACGTTAAAAACATGATCACTGGAGCTGCTCAAATGGATGGCGGTATCTTAGTAGTATCTGCTGCTGATGGTCCAATGCCACAAACTCGTGAGCACATCCTTCTTTCTCGTCAAGTAGGTGTTCCTTACCTAGTTGTATTCATGAACAAATGTGATATGGTAGACGACGAAGAGTTATTAGAACTAGTTGAAATGGAAATTCGTGACCTTCTTTCTGAGTACGATTTCCCTGGAGATGACGTACCTGTAATCAAAGGTTCTGCTCTTAAAGCTCTTGAAGGTGAAGCTGAGTGGGAAGAAAAAATCATCGAGCTTATGGCTGCAGTTGATGAGTATATCCCAACTCCAGAACGCGACACTGAAAAGCCATTCATGATGCCTGTTGAGGATGTATTCTCAATCACAGGTCGTGGTACAGTTGCTACAGGACGTGTTGAGCGCGGACAAGTTAAAGTTGGTGACACAATCGAAATCATCGGTTTAACTGAAGAACCAAAATCTACAACTGTAACAGGTGTAGAAATGTTCCGTAAGCTTCTTGACTATGCTGAAGCTGGAGATAACATTGGTGCTCTTCTTCGTGGTGTTGCTCGTGAAGACATCCAACGTGGTCAAGTACTTGCTAAGCCAGGTTCAATCACGCCACACACTAAGTTCAAAGCTGAAGTTTACGTATTATCTAAAGAAGAGGGTGGACGTCACACTCCATTCTTCTCAAACTACCGTCCTCAGTTCTACTTCCGTACAACTGACGTAACTGGTATTTGTAACCTTCCTGAAGGCGTAGAAATGGTTATGCCTGGAGATAACGTAGAAATGACAGTTGAGCTTATCGCTCCAATCGCGATCGAAGAAGGAACTAAGTTCTCTATTCGTGAAGGTGGACGTACAGTAGGCGCTGGCGTTGTAGCTACAATCGAAAAATAATTAATTGATTGAATGGCAGGTGGAGAATCCACCTGCCATTTTTTGTTCTATAAAAATAGTTTGACGGCTTATTTTATCATTCGTCGCATTCCGGAGTTGAAATGAAAGGTAGATATATGTATAATAAACAAAGTGCGCTGATGAAAAAGTTTTAAAAAATAGTTGCACATAGTTTAATAACAGTGTATAATTAACAATGTTGGTTTTTGACAGCGATGATGCGGAAGGTTGCTGACACACCCGGCCGCTTTGCCATGGCGCGTGTCGTTAGGATATTTCCGCGGAGAATGTCTATTATCAAATAGGCGATAAAGGAGGGAAAATAATGGCAAAACAAAAAATTCGCATTCGTTTAAAAGCATATGATCACAGAATTCTAGATCAATCAGCAGAAAAGATCGTTGAAACAGCAAAACGTTCTGGTGCAAGCGTATCGGGTCCGATCCCGTTGCCAACTGAAAAGTCTGTTTACACTATCTTACGTGCGGTTCATAAGTACAAAGATTCTCGTGAGCAGTTCGAAATGCGCACACATAAGCGCTTAATCGACATTGTGAATCCAACTCCTCAAACAGTTGATTCATTAATGCGTTTAGATTTACCATCAGGCGTTGACATTGAAATTAAACTTTAATTTATATAAAAATTAACAATTTTAGGAGGTGTGACTCATGACCAAAGGAATCTTAGGAAGAAAAATCGGTATGACTCAAGTCTTTGCTGAAAACGGAGATTTAATCCCTGTAACTGTAATTGAAGCAGCAGCAAACGTTGTACTACAAAAGAAAACAATCGAAAGCGACGGCTACGAAGCGATCCAATTAGGTTTTGATGACAAGCGCGAAAAGCTTGCTAACAAACCAGCTAAAGGTCACGTTGCGAAGGCAAACACTGCACCTAAGCGCTTCATTCGTGAGTTCCGTAACTTCGACGGAGAACTAGAAGTTGGTCAAGAAGTCAAAGTAGATATTTTCGCTGAGGGAGATATCATTGACGTAACAGGAGTATCGAAAGGTAAAGGTTTCCAAGGTGCCATTAAACGCCACGGACAAAGCCGCGGACCAATGACTCATGGTTCTCGTTACCATCGTCGCCCAGGTTCAATGGGTCCTGTAGCGCCTAACCGCGTATTCAAAAACAAATTACTTCCTGGTCGTATGGGTGGAGAGCAAATCACTATCCAAAACCTACAAGTAGTAAAAGTAGACGCGGAGCGCAACGTTATTCTAGTTAAAGGTAATGTACCTGGACCTAGAAAATCATTAATTAAAATTCAAGGCGCTGTAAAAGCGAAATAATATAATTTTCCGAGAAAGGAGGAAACAAGAATGCCAAAAGTTACATTGTTAAACCAAAGCGGAGCACAAGTTGGAGAAATCGAACTTAACGCATCTGTATTTGGTATTGAACCTAATGAACATGTTGTGTTTGAAGCATTAATGATGCAAAGAGCTTCATTACGCCAAGGAACACACAAAGTAAAAACACGCTCTGAAGTACGTGGCGGTGGTCGTAAACCATGGCGTCAAAAAGGTACTGGACGCGCACGTCAAGGATCTATCAGATCTCCACAATGGCGCGGTGGTGGTGCTGTATTTGGACCGGTTCCACGCAGCTACAGCTACAAATTACCTAAAAAAGTACGTCGTTTAGCGATCAAATCTGCTTTATCTTCAAAGGTAGCAGAACAAAACATTCTAGTATTAGAAGCTCTAACTTTAGATGCTCCTAAAACAAAAGAATTCGCAAGCGTTCTTAAAAATCTTTCTGTAGACACTAAAGCATTGATCGTAACAGAAAGCTTAAATGAAAATGTTGCTTTATCAGCTCGTAACATCCCTGGTGTAACAGTTGTAGAAGCAAACGGCATTAGTGTTTTAGATCTAGTTGGTCATGATAAATTAATTATGACTAAAGCAGCTGTTGAAAAAGTAGAGGAGGTGCTTGCATAATGGAAGCTCGCGATATCATTAAGCGCCCCGTTATTACTGAACATTCAACTGAAATTATGGTTGATAAAAAATATACATTCGAAGTTGACGTAAGAGCGAACAAAACACAAGTTAAAGATGCTATCGAAGAAATCTTTGGTGTGAAAGTTGCTAAAGTTAACATCATGAACTACAAAGGTAAGTTCAAACGTATGGGTCGTTATGCAGGTTATACGAACAAACGCCGTAAAGCGGTTGTTACATTAACTCAAGACAGCAAAGAAATCGAACTTTTTGAAGTATAATTAAAAATTACTAGAAGAGGAGGGAAAAGACATGGCGATTAAAAAGTATAAACCAACCACAAATGGTCGTCGCGGCATGACGGTATCTGATTTTGCTGAAATTACAACAAGCACTCCAGAAAAATCGTTATTAGCGCCTATTAAAAGAAAAGGCGGTCGTAACAACCAAGGTAAAATTACTGTTCGTCATCATGGTGGCGGCCATAAGCGTCAATACCGTATTATCGACTTCAAGCGCGATAAAGATGGTATACCAGGACGCGTTGCCACAATTGAGTATGATCCAAACCGTTCAGCAAACATTGCATTAATCAACTATGTAGACGGTGAAAAACGCTATATCTTAGCACCAAAAAACCTTAAAGTTGGAATGGAAGTAATGTCTGGCCCAGAAGCTGACATTAAAGTAGGAAATGCGCTTCCTTTAGTTAACATTCCTGTAGGTACGGTTATTCACAATATTGAATTAAAACCTGGAAAAGGCGGACAATTAGTTCGTTCTGCTGGTACTTCTGCACAAGTATTAGGTAAAGAAGGTAAATACGTTCTTGTACGTTTAACTTCTGGAGAAGTTCGTATGATTCTAGCTACTTGTCGCGCTTCTATCGGTCAAGTTGGTAACGAACAACACGAATTAATCAATATTGGTAAAGCAGGTCGTTCTCGCTGGTTAGGTAAGAAACCTACTGTTCGCGGATCTGTTATGAACCCTAATGACCATCCACACGGTGGTGGTGAAGGACGTTCACCAATCGGACGTAAATCACCTGTTACACCATGGGGTAAACCAACTCTTGGTTACAAAACTCGTAAGAAAACAAACAAAAGCGATAAATTCATCGTTCGTCGCCGTAAAAAATAACGTAAGTGAACTACGGTTCCCTCGTCGAACCGTAGAGCAGTTACGAAGGGAGGTACTACTATGGGCCGCAGCTTGAAAAAAGGACCTTTTGTTGATGATCATTTATTTAACAAGATCGAAAAGTTAAACGAAACTGAGAAGAAACAAGTTGTGAAAACTTGGTCTCGTCGTTCAACAATCTTCCCAGCTTTCATCGGTCACACAATCGCTGTGTATGATGGTCGCAAACATGTTCCTGTATTTGTAACGGAAGATATGGTTGGACACAAACTTGGTGAATTCGCACCAACTCGTACGTATAAAGGTCACGCTAGTGACGATAAGAAAACAAGACGCTAATGAGAGGAGGGTATCCTAATGGAAGCAAAAGCTGTCGTAAGAACAGTTCGTATTGCTCCTCGTAAAGCACGCTTAGTGATTGACTTGATTCGAGGAAAGCAAGTAGGAGAGGCTGTAGCTATTTTGCGTCACACGCCGAAAGTTGCATCTCCTGTCATTGAAAAATTATTAAAATCTGCAATTGCCAATGCAGAGCATAACTATGATATGGATATTAACAACCTTGTTGTAAAACAAGCATTTGTTGATGAGGGTCCAACTTTAAAACGTTTCCGTCCACGTGCTATGGGACGTGCAAGCCAAATTAACAAACGCACTAGCCACATCACAATCGTGGTATCAGAAAAGAAGGAGGGATAATTCGTGGGTCAAAAAGTACATCCTAATGGTTTGCGTGTTGGTATTATTCGTGACTGGGATTCAAAATGGTACGCTGAAAAAGATTATGCGGATCTTTTACATGAAGACCTTAAAGTACGCGGATATATCGAAGAGCGCTTAAAAGATGCTTCTGTATCTCGTGTAGAAATTGAACGTGCTGCTAACCGAATCAACATCACTGTTCATACAGCTAAGCCTGGTATGGTTATCGGTAAAGGTGGTTCTGAGGTTGAAGCACTTCGTAAATCTTTAAACCAATTAACTGGCAAACGTGTTCATATTAACATCGTTGAAATTAAGAGAGCAGATTTAGATGCTAAATTAGTAGCAGAAAACATTGCTCGTCAATTAGAAAACCGTGTATCTTTCCGTCGTGCGCAAAAGCAAGCGATCCAACGTACAATCCGCGCTGGAGCGAAAGGAATTAAAACACAAGTTTCTGGACGTCTTGGCGGAGCAGACATCGCTCGTGCTGAACATTATAGTGAAGGAACAGTTCCACTTCATACACTTCGTGCGGACATCGACTATGCTCATGTTGAAGCTAACACTACTTATGGTAAGCTTGGTGTGAAAGTATGGATTTATCGTGGAGAGGTCCTTCCTACAAAGAAGAAGTCTGAGGAAGGAGGAAAATAATTATGTTATTGCCTAAACGCGTTAAACATCGTCGTGTTCACCGTGGTAAAATGCGCGGTCAAGCAAAAGGCGGCACAGAAGTAGCATTTGGTGAATTCGGTCTACAAGCTACAGAAGCTTCTTGGATCACAAACCGTCAAATCGAATCTGCTCGTATTGCTATGACTCGTTACATGAAACGTGGCGGTAAAGTATGGATTAAAATTTTCCCACATAAACCTTACACAGCTAAACCTCTAGAGGTACGTATGGGTTCCGGTAAAGGTGCTCCTGAAGGATGGGTAGCTGTAGTGAAACCAGGAAAAATTATGTTTGAAATTGCTGGCGTATCAGAAGAGGTAGCTCGTGAAGCACTTCGTCTTGCAGCACACAAACTTCCTGTTAAATGTAAGTTTGTAAAACGAGAAGAAATTGGTGGTGAATCAAATGAAGGCTAATGAAATTATTGAACTAACCACTGCCGAAATTGAACAAAAACTTAAGTCTTTAAAAGAAGAGCTTTTCAACCTTCGCTTCCAATTAGCGACTGGACAACTTGAAAATACTGCTCGTATTCGTGAAGTACGTAAAGCGATCGCTCGAATGAAAACAGTCATTCGTCAAAGAGAGATCGATGTTAACAATCGATAATTGAGAGGAGGTTTGCACAATGAGTGAACGTAACCAACGTAAAGTTTATACTGGACGTGTTGTGTCTGACAAAATGGATAAGACCGTTACCGTTTTAGTAGAAACTTACAAAAAGCACTCACTTTACGGCAAACGCGTTAAGTACTCTAAAAAATTCAAAGCTCATGATGAGTTGAATGAAGCAAAAATCGGCGACGTAGTTCGTATCATGGAAACTCGCCCACTTTCTGCAACAAAACGCTTCCGTCTTGTTGAAGTCGTTGAAAAAGCAGTTATTATCTAATATATAATTGTTCGGATAGATGCTCATCCGAAAGGAGGTAACATAAATGATCCAACAAGAATCTCGTTTAAAAGTAGCTGACAACTCAGGTGCACGTGAAGTATTAACGATCAAAGTTCTTGGAGGCTCTGGCCGTAAAACTGCGAACATTGGAGACATTATCGTCTGCACAGTAAAACAAGCAACACCAGGTGGCGTTGTCAAAAAAGGTGATGTTGTTAAAGCTGTAATCGTTCGTACTAAACGTGGAATGCGTCGTAATGACGGATCTTACATCCGCTTTGACGAAAACGCTTGTGTTATCATTAAAGATGACAAAGGCCCACGTGGAACTCGTATCTTCGGACCAGTTGCACGCGAATTACGTGACAACAACTTTATGAAAATCGTTTCTCTTGCTCCAGAAGTAATCTAATGAAAATAAATTTTATCAACTTGGTCATTCAAGGAGGTGCGATAAAATGAATGTAAAAAAAGGCGATAAAGTCATGGTTATCACGGGCAAAGATAAAGGGAAAACTGGCATCGTGCTTGCAGCGTTTCCTAAAAAAGACCGTGTACTTGTAGAAGGCGTAAACATCGTAAAGAAACACTCAAAACCTTCACAAGTAAATCCGCAAGGCGGAATTATTAGCCAAGAGGCACCTATTCACGTTTCTAACGTTATGCTTTTAGACCCTAAATCTAATGAACCTACTCGTATAGGCTTCAAAATGGTTGATGGTAAAAAAGTAAGAGTAGCAAAAAAATCTGGTGAAACTTTAGATAAATAATAAGTTAGTTAATGAAGGGAGGTACACTATATGAACCGCCTTAAAGCAAAGTATATTGAAGAAATTACACCTGCTTTAATGAATAAATTCAATTACGACTCTGTAATGCAAGTACCAAAAGTTGAAAAAATCGTAGTTAACATGGGGATTGGTGACGCAGTTCAAAACGCAAAAGCTCTTGATGTAGCTGTTGAAGAACTTGCTCTAATCACTGGTCAAAAACCTCTAGTAACTCGTGCGAAAAACTCTATCGCGGGCTTCCGTCTTCGTGAAGGTATGCCAATCGGAGCGAAAGTTACATTACGCGGAGCGCGTATGTACGAATTCCTAGACAAATTAATCTCTGTATCACTTCCACGTGTACGTGACTTCCGTGGTATCTCAAAAAAATCTTTTGACGGACGCGGTAACTACACACTTGGTGTGAAAGAGCAATTGATCTTCCCTGAGATTGATTACGATAAAGTAAGCAAAGTACGCGGTATGGATATCGTAATTGTTACAACTGCAAAAAGCGATGAAGAATCTCGCGAATTGTTAACTCAAATTGGAATGCCGTTCCAAAAGTAATCGCTATAAAAGGGAGGCGAAAACGTGGCTAAAAAATCAATGATTGCGAAACAAAAACGCACTCCAAAGTTTAAAGTACAAGAGTATACACGCTGCGAGCGTTGTGGACGTCCACACTCTGTATATCGTAAATTTAAGCTTTGCCGTATTTGTTTCCGTGAACTTGCATATAAAGGACAAATTCCTGGTGTTAAAAAAGCTAGCTGGTAATACCACGACTTGGGAAGGAGGTAAATAATATGGTTATGACAGATCCGATTGCAGATTTGCTAACTCGCATCCGCAATGCGAACATGGTGCGTCACGAGAAGTTAGAAGTACCTGCTTCTAACATCAAAAAAGAAATCGCTGAAATTCTTAAACGTGAAGGTTTTGTACGTGATGTAGAATTCATCGAAGACAACAAACAAGGCATGATCCGTATCTTCTTGAAATACGGTGCAAACAACGAGCGTGTTATCACTGGTTTAAAACGTATCAGTAAACCTGGTTTACGCGTATACGCAAAAGCTAACGAGGTACCAAAAGTACTTAACGGTTTAGGTATCGCTCTTGTTTCAACATCTAACGGTGTATTAACTGATAAAGAAGCTCGCGCTAAACAAGTTGGCGGAGAAGTATTAGCATACGTTTGGTAATATTTTTGTAATGAATGGAGGTGCAACAGAATGTCTCGCGTAGGAAAAAAACCAATCGAGCTACCAGAAGGTGTAACATTTACAAACGAGAACAACACTGTAACTGTTAAAGGCCCTAAAGGTGAGCTTACTCGTACGTTCAATAAAGATATGAAAATCGAAATCGAAGGCAACGTGATCAGCGTTATTCGTCCTTCTGAATCTAAAGAGCACCGTACAAACCATGGTACAACACGTGCATTGTTAGCGAACATGGTTGAAGGTGTATCTAAAGGATTCGAAAAATCACTTGAATTAATCGGTGTCGGGTACCGTGCGCAAAAACAAGGTAACAAACTTGTTCTTAACGTAGGTTACTCTCACCCAGTTGAAATGGAACCAGAAGCAGGCGTAGAAGTTGAAGTTCCTTCCAACACGAAAGTAATCGTAAAAGGTGTTAGCAAAGAGCGCGTTGGTGCTTTTGCAGCTAATATCCGTGACGTTCGTCCGCCAGAACCTTATAAAGGGAAAGGTATTCGCTACGAAGGTGAATATGTACGTCGTAAAGAAGGTAAAACAGGTAAATAATGTCGCTTAGGTAAAGGAAAGGAGTGACCACGATGATTACTAAGCCAGATAAAAATAAAACACGTAAAAAGAGACACGCTCGTGTACGTGCGAAAATCAACGGTACAGAGTCTCGTCCACGTTTAAATATTTTCCGTTCAAACAAACATCTTTACGCTCAAGTGATTGATGATATGAACGGTGTAACTCTTGCAAGTGCTTCTACAATCGAAAAAGATTTCGGTTTAGAGTCTACAAGCAACGCAGAAGCTGCTGCTAAAGTTGGCGAATTAGTTGCGAAAAGAGCAAGTGAAAAAGGTATTAAATCCGTAGTATTCGACCGCGGAGGATACTTATACCACGGACGTGTGAAAGCTTTAGCTGACGCTGCTCGTGAAAATGGATTAGAATTCTAATAAAAAGGAGGGACATATTAATGCGTCGCATTGATCCAAATAAACTTGAACTTGAAGAACGCGTAGTTACGGTCAATCGTGTTGCGAAAGTAGTAAAGGGTGGTCGTCGTTTCCGCTTTACTGCTCTAGTTGTTGTCGGTGACAAGAACGGACACGTTGGATTTGGAACTGGTAAAGCACAAGAAGTTCCAGATGCTATCCGTAAAGCTGTTGAAGATGCAAAGAAAAACCTTGTAACTGTTCCTATGGTTGGAACAACTTTACCTCATGAAGTAATCGGTCGCTTTGGTGCTGGTCAAATTCTCCTAAAACCTGCTTCTGAAGGTACTGGAGTAATCGCTGGTGGACCTGTTCGTGCGGTACTTGAGCTTGGTGGAGTTGGAGATATCCTTTCTAAATCTTTAGGATCTAATACGCCAATCAACATGGTACGTGCTACAATCGACGGAATTAAGCAATTGAAGCGTGCAGAAGATATTGCTAAATTACGCGGAAAATCAGTAGAAGAACTGTTAGGATAAGGAGGGATTATCATGGCTGAAAAATTACAAATTACCCTCACTCGTAGCGTGATCGGTCGTCCGCAAGATCAACGTGAAACAGTTAAGGCTCTTGGTCTTCGTAAGATGCACCAAACAGTAGAGCAACAAGACAATGCTGCTATCAGAGGCATGATCAATAAAGTGTCTCATTTAGTAACTGTAAAAGAAATTTAATTTAAAATACCGAATAAGGAGGTGCACGAACATGAAACTTCATGAATTAAAACCTGCTGAAGGTTCTCGTAAAGAACGTAATCGTGTAGGTCGCGGTCCTGGCTCTGGTAACGGTAAAACTGCAGGTAAAGGTCATAAAGGTCAAAACGCCCGTTCAGGCGGCGGTGTACGTTTAGGCTTTGAAGGTGGTCAAACACCTTTATTCAGACGCTTACCAAAACGCGGTTTCACTAATATCAACAGAAAAGAATTTGCGATTGTTAACCTTGATGTATTAAATCGTTTTGAAGAAGGCACTGAAGTTACACCAGAACTTCTTATTGAAACTGGCGTAGTCAGCAATGAAAAAGCAGGAATCAAAATTCTTGCTAAAGGGAATGTAGAGAAGAAACTAACAGTAAAAGCTCACAAATTCTCTGCTGCTGCTAAAGAAGCAATTGAAGCTGCTGGCGGTACAACTGAGGTGATCTAATGTTTCGCACAATCTCCAATTTTATGCGCGTGGGTGATATAAGAAGAAAAATTATATTCACCCTTCTTATGTTAATCGTCTTCCGAATCGGCACGTTTATCCCTGTTCCATATGTTAATGCAGACGTATTAAAAATGCAGGATGAGGCTGGGTTGATCGGATTCCTAAATACCTTTGGAGGAGGAGCACTTAAAAACTTCTCGATTCTTGCCATGGGGATTATGCCGTATATTACGGCCTCTATCATTGTGCAGTTACTTCAAATGGACGTCGTTCCGAAGTTTACTGAATGGTCAAAGCAAGGTGAAGTGGGCCGACGTAAGCTGGCACAATTCACAAGATACTTCACAATTGTTCTAGGATTTATCCAAGCATTAGGAATGTCTTATGGGTTTAACCGTTTATTCGGTGGCATGCTAGTCGAGAGTGAAAATGTTGCTTCTTATTTAGTCATTGCACTTGTATTAACTGCCGGAACCGCATTTTTAATGTGGCTTGGTGAGTTAATCACTTCTAAAGGAGTAGGAAATGGTATTTCAATTATCATTTTAGCCGGAATCGTTGCTGCGATGCCTACGACTGTGAACCAAATTTATGCACAGCAAATCGAGGGCGCAGGAGAAGAACTTTTCTTAAGGATAGTTGTATTACTATTAATCGTATTAGCAGTATTAGCTATTGTAGTTGGAGTTATTTTTGTGCAGCAAGCATTGCGCAAAATTCCTATTCAGTATGCGAAGCGAATGACAGGAAATGGTGGAATTAGTACACCAGGTGCTCAAGCAACTCATTTACCGTTAAAAGTAAATGCAGCTGGAGTTATTCCTGTAATTTTTGCTGTAGCATTCTTAATTACGCCACAGACGATTGCTTCGTTCTTTGGCCCTAATGATGTAACAAGAGCAATTCAAGATATATTTGATTACACCAAGCCTGTTGGTATGGTTATTTATATCGGGTTAATTGTTGCATTCACTTATTTTTACGCGTTTATTCAAGTGAACCCGGAACAACTTGCGGATAACTTGAAGAAACAAGGTGGATATATTCCAGGAATTCGACCTGGAAAAAACACGCAAGATTATTTAACTAGGGTTTTATATCGTTTAACGTTTGTTGGTGCAATATTCTTGTCTGTCATCGCAGTTCTTCCTGTATTCTTTATTAAGTTTGCAGGTCTTCCAGAAACCGCTCAAATTGGCGGAACAAGCATACTAATTGTAGTAGGTGTGGCATTGGAAACAATGAAACAGCTGGAAGCGCAGCTTGTTAAACGCCATTATAAAGGCTTTATTAAATAAAGAATAAGTCTTGGCACGTCTCCAATCAGACTGAGGGGGTATATATAAATGAATCTAGTGTTAATGGGGCTACCGGGTGCCGGAAAAGGAACTCAAGCCGAAAAAATTGTTGAAAAATATAGCATTCCACATATTTCTACAGGAGATATGTTCCGTGCAGCAATGAAAGAGGGTACGGAATTAGGGCTTAAAGCTAAATCCTTTATGGATCAAGGCGGGCTTGTTCCTGATGAAGTAACAATCGGAATTGTTCGCGAAAGGCTAAGTAAGTCAGACTGCGAAAGTGGTTTCCTTCTTGATGGATTTCCAAGAACTGTTCCTCAAGCAGAAGCACTTGAAGGCATTATGGAGGAGCTTGGCAAGAAAATCGACTTTGTTATTAATGTTGATGTTGATAAAGACATTCTCATGGCACGTTTAACTGGACGTCGCATTTGTAAAGACTGTGGGGCTACTTACCATATGGTATTTAATGCACCTGCTGTTGAAGATAAATGTGATCGTTGCGGCGGCGAACTTTATCAGCGCGCAGATGATAATGAAGAAACTGTTCAAAACCGGTTGGATGTTAATTTAAAACAAACTCAACCATTACTAGATTTTTATGAGCAAAAAGGTTATTTAAAGAATATTAACGGTCAACAGGAAATTCATTTAGTCTTCGAAGACATTGATGAGTTACTCAAGGGACTTAAATAAAATGATCATTTGCAAAACCCCTCGAGAGATAGAGATTATGAGAGAAGCAGGTCGGATTGTAGCTTTAACACATAAGGAATTGCAAAAGCATATCTCTCCCGGTATAACAACAAAAGAGTTAGATAAAATTGCAGATAAATTTATCAAACAGCATGATGCAATTCCTTCTTTTAAAGGGTATAATGGTTTTCGTGGCAGCATTTGTGCTTCAGTGAACGAAGAGTTGGTCCACGGCATTCCAGGAGACCGGGTGTTAAAAGAAGGAGACATCATCAGCTTAGATATCGGTGCAAACTATCGAGGCTATCATGGTGATTCTGCCTGGACGTATCCTGTTGGCTTGATCGCTCCTGAAACTCAGAAGCTATTAGAGGTAACAGAGGACTCGCTCTTTATTGGTTTAAAAGAAGCGAAGCCAGGTGAACGTCTTTCAAACATCTCCCATGCGATTCAAACCTATGTTGAATCTAATGGCTTTTCAATAGTTCGTGAGTATGTAGGACATGGAATCGGTCAAAACTTGCATGAGGACCCTCAAATTCCTCATTACGGTCCGCCTGGCAAAGGTCCAAAACTCAAACCTGGGATGGTGCTTGCAATCGAACCGATGGTGAATGCTGGAAGTCGTTACGTCAAGACTCTTGGAGACAACTGGACAGTCGTTACCCAAGATGGAAAGATGTGTGCTCATTTTGAACATACTGTTGCGATTACCGAAACAGGTTTTGAGATTTTAACGAAAGCCTAAATCAAAAGGTGTTTCCCAAACGTTGATTCAAGAATTAATACCAGGCTCGCTTAACACCGGTATAGCACTGCTTACCTTAGCTTTAGCGGGGTTCTGTATGAAAAGAGAAGGGAGAATAAATTCATGGCGAAAGACGATGTTATTGAAATTGAAGGCATTGTGGCTGAAACTTTGCCAAATGCAATGTTTAAAGTAGAATTAGAAAATGGTCATACGATTCTAGCTCATGTATCTGGAAAGATCCGTATGCACTTCATTCGTATTCTGCCTGGAGATAAAGTTACAGTTGAACTTTCTCCTTACGATTTGACTCGTGGAAGAATTACTTACCGTTATAAATAATTAATGCACTCCGGACTATGAAGGAGGTTGGAAAAATGAAAGTAAGACCATCAGTAAAGCCAATCTGTGAAAAATGTAAGATCATCCGCAGAAAAGGTAAAGTTATGGTTATTTGTGAAAATCCTAAACATAAACAAAAACAAGGATAATTATAAAGGGAGGTGCACATATATATGGCACGTGTAGCAGGTGTTGATATTCCACGCGACAAGCGTGTAGTTATCTCATTAACTTACATCTATGGTATTGGCAGAAATACTGCTGAACAAATCTTAGCGGAAGCTGGTGTTTCTCAAGACACTCGTGTACGCGACCTTACGGAAGATGAATTAAACAAAATTCGTGAAACCATTGACAAATTGAAAGTTGAGGGTGACCTTCGTCGTGAAATCTCTCTTAATATCAAGCGTCTAATGGAAATCGGTTCTTACCGTGGACTACGTCATCGTCGTGGTTTACCAGTTCGTGGACAAAATACGAAGAACAATGCTCGTACTCGTAAAGGTCCTCGTAAAACTGTAGCTAACAAGAAAAAATAATCGGTAAAGGAGGTCAATTTTCGACATGGCTCGTAAACAACAAACTCGTAAGCGTCGTGTGAAAAAGAATATCGAATCAGGTATTGCACACATTCGCTCAACATTTAACAATACAATTGTAACAATTACAGACGTTCATGGTAATGCTCTGTCTTGGTCTAGTGCAGGTGCACTTGGTTTCAAAGGATCACGTAAAGCGACTCCGTTTGCTGCGCAAATGGCTGCTGAAACAGCTGCAAAAACATCAATGGAACATGGTATGAAATCTCTAGAAGTAACTGTTAAAGGTCCTGGTTCTGGTCGTGAGGCTGCGATTCGTGCCCTTCAAGCTGCAGGATTAGAAGTTACTGCTATTAAAGATGTAACCCCAGTTCCACATAATGGATGCCGTCCTCCAAAACGTCGCCGTGTTTAATTTTTCTGTATAATTTTTATATCCTTGTCAATAATGGGATATAATAGAATGTTGCGTTCGATACAGAAATAGTAAACCAGTTGTTGTGCACAATCGGGAACGTAAACATGGGGGAATTTCGGTTGAATGTTAAACCGGGGTTTCGACGTATTGAAGGAGGTATAATTGAATGATCGAAATTGAAAAGCCAAAAATTGAAACGGTTGAGATCAGCGATGATGCCACTCATGGAAAATTTGTCGTAGAACCACTTGAGCGTGGATATGGTACAACTTTGGGTAACTCCTTACGTCGTATACTATTATCCTCACTCCCAGGTGCTGCTGTCACGTCTATTCAAATTGACGGGGTATTGCATGAATTCTCAACAATTGAAGGCGTCGTGGAAGATGTTACATCTATTATCTTAAATATTAAGAAGCTAGCGCTTAAAATTTACTCTGATGAGGAAAAAACGCTAGAAATTGATGTACAAGGAAATGGCGTAGTAACTGCTGCTGATATTACGCATGATAGTGATGTAGAAATTCTTAACCCAGATTTGCATATTGCAACTTTAGGTGAGAATGCACATTTCCGTATGCGTTTAACGGCACAGCGTGGAAGAGGCTATAATCCAGCTGTTCAAAACAAAAAGGAAGATCATCCAATTGGTGTGATTCCGATCGACTCCATCTATACGCCGGTTGAGCGTGTAAACTACCAAGTAGAAAGCACGCGCGTTGGACAGTTAACAAACTATGATAAATTATCATTGGATGTTTGGACAGATGGTAGCATTGGTCCGAAAGAAGCGATTTCTTTAGGAGCAAAAATCTTAACTGAACACTTAAACATCTTCGTAGGCTTAACAGACGAAGCTCAAAATGCTGAAATTATGGTTGAAAAAGAAGAAGACCAAAAAGAAAAAGTTCTAGAAATGACAATTGAAGAACTAGATCTTTCTGTCCGCTCTTACAACTGCTTAAAACGTGCTGGCATTAACACAGTGCAAGAACTTGCGAGCAAGAGTGAAGAGGATATGATGAAGGTCCGTAATCTTGGCCGTAAATCACTTGAAGAAGTGAAAGCGAAGCTAGATGAGCTTGGTTTAGGATTAAGAAAAGAAGATTGATAACAGAATAAAAAACGATTTCAACAAAGGAGGGTATCTTCATGGCTTACAGAAAGCTAGGACGTACAAGCGCTCAGCGTAAAGCGATGCTTCGTGATTTAACGACTGACTTAATCATCAGCGAGCGCATTGAAACAACTGAAGCACGTGCGAAAGAACTTCGCTCAGTTGTGGAAAAAATGATTACACTTGGTAAACGTGGTGACTTACATGCTCGTCGTCAAGCGGCTGCTTTCCTTCGTAACGAAGTAGCATCAGTCGTTGAAGTAGAAGACGAGAATGGCAAGAAGAAAGAAAAGCCTGTATATGCATTACAAAAGCTTTTCACAGACGTTGCTCCTCGTTACAGCGAGCGCCAAGGTGGTTATACTCGCATCATGAAAATGGGTCCTCGTCGTGGTGACGGTGCACCAATGGTTATTATTGAGCTTGTTTAATTATCAATGAGACCACTACAAGGGCAGAACATTTCAGCATCGGCTGGGTTTTGCCCTTTTTTTATAACATAAGAAAGCATAAAGTGATGTCTAGCTCATGACACCTTTCGATTTTCTTATTTTCGTTGAAGACTGAATAGTATGAAGCTTGAGCGTTATGATGAGCAACTTAGAGTGACTCGTCTAGCTCATGCACCCCTTCCGCTCTTATGTCGTTAAGAGGCCGCTTTGTCGGCAGAAAAAGGACTTTTTCTTTGGAGTGGGGTGCGGGCTTTTTTTTGTATAGACAACTTTTTTGAATAGATAAGTCATGAGGGGGGAGAGTCATGAAGGAGCCGATCATTTCGATTGAACATGTATATTTTCAATATCCAGAACAAGCAGATTATGCTTTAGAGGATATCTCATTAAATGTGTATCGAGGAGAATGGTTAGCGATTGTTGGTCATAATGGTTCGGGAAAGTCGACTCTCGCCAAAATGTTAAATGGTCTCCATTATCCTCAAAAAGGTAGTGTAACCATTGGTGGAACGTTATTAGAGGAAGAGCAAGTTTGGGAGATTCGCAAACGGCTTGGAATGGTCTTTCAAAATCCTGATAATCAATTTGTTGGTACAACTGTGCAGGATGATGTGGCTTTTGGGTTAGAAAATAATGGCATCCCGTATGCGGCGATGAAAGAAAGAGTGCAAGATTCCTTGCAGAAAGTAGGGATGCTCGATTTTCTGAATCAAGAGCCGCACCATCTATCTGGAGGTCAAAAACAGCGAGTGGCGATCGCTGGAGTCATTGCTTTGCAGCCGGAGATCATCTTACTTGACGAGGCAACATCGATGCTTGACCCTAGAGGGCGAGAAGAAGTGTTACAGACCGTACGTCAATTAAATGAAGAGCAACACTTAACCGTTATTTCGATTACACATGATCTAGAGGAGGCAGCACGTGCCGATCGAATCATTGTGTTAAATCAAGGGGCGGTACATACGGTCGGTACGCCTAAAGAGATTTTCCAAATGAATGAAGAGCTGATTCAACTAGGGCTTGATGTGCCCTTTTCTGTGAAGTTAAGTGACAAGTTACGATCACAAGGATTTTCGATTCAACAAAATTATTTAACGGAAGAAGAGCTGGTGAGGGAATTATGGATATCCAACTTCAAGAAGTAGAGTATCGTTATGCAGCAGGAACTCCTTTCGAGCATAAAGCCCTTCACAATGTCAGTTTCACGATTCCAAGTGGCACTTATTTAGCGATTATTGGACATACGGGCTCAGGAAAGTCCACGATTCTTCAGCATTTAAATGCCTTGCTGCAGCCAACAAAAGGTCAAGTCATCATTGGTGATCGTACGATTTCAGCAGAACAGAAAGAAAAGAATTTAAAAGAGGTCCGCAGGCGTGTAGGAATTGTTTTTCAGTTTCCAGAGCATCAGTTGTTTGAAGAAACAGTAGAAAAAGATATTTGCTATGGCCCAATGAATTTTGGCGTATCTGAAGAAGAAGCGAAACAACGAGCGAAACAAGTGATCCGCCAGGTTGGGTTGTCTGAGGATATTTTAAAAAAATCGCCCTTTGACTTATCGGGGGGCCAAATGCGGCGAGTAGCGATTGCGGGCGTACTAGCAATGGAGCCGGAAGTCATTGTATTAGATGAGCCAACGGCGGGTCTCGATCCGAGAGGTCGCAAAGAAATGATGGAGATGTTTGCTACACTTCATAAGGAACGCAATCTATCGACCATTCTTGTTACGCACAGCATGGAGGATGCCGCTCTTTATGCCGATGAAATGGTGATTATGCATCAAGGAGAAGTGTATCAAAAGGGCAAGCCGCGTGAACTATTTTCTAAACGAGAGGAACTGTTTCGTTTAGGGCTAAGTGTGCCAGAAATCATTCGTTTTCAGCATCGATTTGAAACAGAGTCTGGCATCAAGCTTGGGAAAACTTGTCTTTCGATTGATGAGCTTGTTCAACAGTTACAAATCATGCACGAGCGGGGTGAGGGCCGATGATGGAGAAAATGGTCTTTGGTCGCTATTTGCCGCTTGACTCGGTTGTGCATCGGTTAGATCCGCGAGCCAAGCTATTATTTATCTTTGCATATGTTGCGATTGTTTTTCTAGCAAACAACGCAGTAACGTATGGTCTGTTGGCCCTATTCACTTTTCTAGCTATCTTTTTATCTAAAATTAATATTCGCTTTTTAATCATTGGGCTAAAGCCGGTCTTATGGTTAATTATTTTTACGTTTTTATTGCATATGTTTTTCACGAAGCAAGGAGATCTCCTTTGGAAAGTAGGCTGGATTGAAATTTATGAAGGTGGCGTAAAGCAAGGGGCATTTATTTCGCTGCGATTTTTATTGTTAATCTTTATGACGTCACTCTTGACGTTGACGACGTCGCCTATTTCGATCACAGATGGTTTAGAAAGCTTATTAAAGCCGTTTAAGAAGGTGAAGCTACCTGTTCATGAGCTAGCGTTGATGATGTCGATTTCACTGCGGTTTATTCCAACGTTGATGGATGAAACAGAGAAGATTATGAAAGCGCAAATGGCTCGAGGAGCGGATTTTTCTAGCGGTCCGGTGAAAGAGCGAGTAAAGGCTATTGTGCCGCTCTTAATTCCGCTCTTTGTCAGTGCATTTAAACGAGCAGAGGATTTAGCAACGGCGATGGAAGCGAGAGGCTATCGTGGCGGTGAAGGCCGGACGAAATATCGCCTTCTGAAGTGGACAGCAAAGGATACAGTCTCCTTATTTGTGCTCGTGCTTTTAGCTTTCGTGTTGTTCTATTTAAGAAGTTAACGGAGTGGTGAAGATGAATCGCATCAAATGTATAGTCTCTTATGACGGAGCATTGTTTTCTGGCTATCAAATTCAGCCGAATGGTCGAACGGTCCAAGAAGAGCTCGAAAAAGTGCTGAAAAAAATGCATAAAGGTCACGATGTGAAGGTGGTAGCTTCAGGGCGAACCGATGCTGGCGTTCATGCGGTTGGACAAGTGATTCATTTTGATACGCCGTTAATGCTTCCTGTTGAACGATGGCCAGTAGCATTCAATAGCCAGCTTCCGGGAGATATTACGGTGTTAACAGCGGAAATGGCCTCAGAATCGTTTCACGCTCGTTTTTCTACCACTGGCAAGGAGTATCGATACAAGATCTATCAAGAGCCGTATAGAAGCCCTTTTAAGCGTTTTTACGCCCATCACTGTCCATTTGATCTTGATTTGGAATGGATGCGTGAAGCATCTCATTATTTGATCGGTACGCACGACTTCACTAGCTTCTGCTCAGCGAAAACAGAAGTGCAGGATAAAGTAAGAGAAGTAAAAGAGATTGTTATTCAACAGGTCGATCATGAGATTGAATTGAAATTTGTCGGAAACGGTTTTTTATATAATATGGTGCGAATTATGACAGGCACTTTAATAGACGTAGGAATGGGGAAACTAGCTCCCTATGAAGTAAAAAAAATTTTAGAGGCACAAGATCGCGGGCAAGCAGGCAAAACGGCACCAGCAGAAGGCTTGTACCTTTGGCAAGTATTCTATGGCAACTAATCCGGGCGTTACATTTTTTCTTGACAATGATTTCTGAAAGATATATTATATCATATGGTATGTTATTTAACCCCACGATGAGCCCCGGAAAGCTATTCGTGATATAAATACAGTGAACCGAAAACATATTTTTTAGGAGGGTAAAAACAAATGCGTACGACTTATATGGCAAAAGCTAGCGAAATCGAACGTAAATGGTACGTTGTTGATGCTGAAGGCAAGACTTTAGGTCGCCTTTCAAGCGAAGTAGCGTCTATTTTACGCGGTAAACATAAACCAACATATACACCACACGTTGACACTGGTGATCACGTGATCATCATCAATGCAGAGAAAATCGAATTAACAGGTAAGAAATTAACGGATAAGATTTATTACCGTCACAGCATGTACCCAGGTGGATTAAAAACTCGTACAGCTTTAGAAATGCGTACGAACTATCCAGAAAGAATGCTTGAGCTTGCAATCAAAGGCATGCTTCCAAAAGGTTCTTTAGGACGTCAAATGGCGAAGAAATTACACGTTTATGCTGGCTCAGAGCACAAGCATGAAGCACAAAAACCAGAAGTTTACGAACTTCGTGGATAATTAATTAAGAGGAGGTCATTATCTTGGCACAAGTTCAATATATCGGAACAGGCCGCCGCAAGAGCTCAGTTGCTCGCGTGCGCTTAGTACCTGGAGATGGAAAGATCGTCATCAACGGACGTGACGTAGTAGACTATATCCCATTCGAAGCTTTACGTACAGTAATCAAGCAACCTCTAGTTGCGACTGAAACTGTTAGCAGCTACGATGTACATGTAAACGTAAACGGAGGCGGCTACACAGGTCAAGCTGGAGCAATCCGCCACGGTATCGCTCGTGCGTTACTTCAAGCAGATCCTGAATTCCGTCCAACATTAAAACGCGCTGGTTACTTAACTCGTGACGCTCGCATGAAAGAACGTAAAAAATACGGTCTTAAAGGCGCTCGTCGTGCACCTCAGTTCTCAAAACGTTAATCTGGCGTTTCAAAAGACTCTCAACCTTTTTGGTTGGGGGCCTTTTTTTATATTCAAAAGAGAGTTTGACCACAAATCATAGTTCAATATATCTTTGAAACTTTTCCGCTGTTTGCTCTTTTAAATTGTCTGTTATGTGTGTATAGATGGTTCATGGTCATTCGGATATCTGAACGTCCTAACCGCTCTTGTACCTCTTTTATACTGGCTTTTGCTTCGAATAAGAGGGAAGCATATGACGTAACCCATGAATAGTAATTCTGTGGAGAGTGTGTTTCTTAATCATAATATCGTGCTTCTTAATTTAGGTAAGCTAAGCGGAGTGGAGAACCGTCATCCCATGTAAAAACCATTTTATTATCATCGGAAGAAAAAAATATTAATTCTTTACTGGGTTTTAGGGTTAATATTGAGAAAAAACTATTTTTCTTGTGGGGGATTATATAATGAGCAATTATCAAGAAGGTTATTTATGTAGAGGTTGTGGAAAGTATCACCATGAACTTCCAATGAGTTACGGAAGTTCTGTTCCTGATTATTGTTATGACATACCATCAGAAGAACAGGAAAGCCGAATAGAGATGAATGAAGATTTGTGCATTATTGACGATGAGTATTTTTTTATTCGTGGATGTATTGAAATTCCCGTAATAGATGGAGAGAGCCCATTTATTTGGGATGTCTGGGTTTCATTAAGCGAAGGAAATTTTGATAAAACTAATGACTATTGGGAAGTTGAAGGCAGAGAACAAGAAGTAGAGCCGATGTTTGGCTGGTTATCAACTTCAATTCCTTGTTATCCTGAAACAATAAATTTAAAAACAATGGTTCATACTCGTTCAGTTGGAGTACGTCCTTACATTGAGCTAGAACCAACTGAACATCCCTTAGCCATAGAACAAAGAGATGGTATAACGATAGAGCGTATAAAGCAGATTGCAGAAGAGTTATGTAGTGAAGAGGGACAATAATAACTTTCCTTCTTTAACAAACGGGGGCTTTCCTTAAAGAACAGGCTACCAAACATGTTGAAGCAAATTTCTTTTGTTTCATAATTCAATTATAATAAAATTACTTTTCACTAAATTGATTCATGGCATAACAAAAATAGGAGAATGAAATGTCAGCTGCAAATAAATTCAACGTGAGAAAATTTAAGAGAACAGATGGTTTATCTTTAATTCTTACCGCTATACTAACCGCAATTGCTAGCGAAGCTAAAATGATTCCTTTTTATGGAGAGAATTTCCGCTTTGGATTAGGCAGTATTATCTTTATTCTGTTTATCTTCATTTGGCCTCCAGCTTCTTATGTTCGTACAGGGGTGGCTACCGGGATAACAGTCGTGTGTTTCCGTGTATTTGAGGACCTGATAACCGGCTTCGCTCCATTTGGGACAAGTGTAATAACTCATCTGCCAGCGTTTCTGTTTTACTTACTAGTTGCTTTAGTATTTAGCTTTTTAAAGATAGAAAAGTACAAAACCTCTCCCTTTCTTCTTGGTGCTTGTGCTGCTGGGGCGGAGTTTATTGGGAACAGCGCAGAATACCTGTTACGCTACTGGCTGCCGGAGCATACCCACTTAGGCTTCAAGGAATGGTCATTGCTGGCAGGACTAGCCCTGTTTCGAAGTTACTTTGTAGTGGGATTATACAGCTCTATTACTGTCTCAGAACAGAAAAAACGGATGCAGAAAATGCTGGGAGTTGGATCAGAATTATATGTAGAAACCCTCTATCTGCAAAAATCTATGGATCATATTGAACAAATCACAGCCTCAAGCCACGATTTGTATCGAAAATTAAAAAAGGAAAACTTGCAGGAGTTAAGCGTACAAGCGCTGCGTATTTCCCAAGAGATCCATGAGGTAAAGAAAGATTCTCAACGAATTCTTGCGGGACTTTCTAAAATATCTGTTCAAGAGAGAAATGAAAGGGTTCTTCTTTCTGATATATGCGTCTTTGTCATCTCAGCAAATGAAAATTACAGCGAATTGCTAAAGAAAAAGATTATTTTTGATGTATCGCTGTCTATTGATTTTGAAACAGATCAACAAATCCCTCTTCTCGCTCTACTAAACAATCTTACCGCTAATGCTGTTGAAGCTATCGAGAAAACAGGGGAAATTAATCTCAAGGTGTTCGGGGATTCTATGTTTATCTACTTTGTTGTAAAAGATTCTGGAAAAGGAATTCCGCCGGAGGATTTATCTTTAATTTTTGAACCAGGCTACACGACAAAATACAGCGACCAAGGAGTAGCTGCTACGGGCATTGGTCTTTCCCATGTACAAGATGTCGTACATCATTTACATGGAGAAATTCAAGTAAGATCGTCAAGTGACGGAACCGTTTTCACAGTCCAAATTCCAACTATACGGATTAGAAAGGAAGTTGAATGAAACTGCGTTACTTTATTGTAGATGATGATGCGGTAAGTCGGAAAATGCTTGAGAAAATTATTAGCGAGGACAATCTCGGCCTAGTAATCGGTGAGGCTGAAAGCGGTAAAAAATCACTTCCGCTCATACTTGCCACCCGTCCTGATTTTGTTTTAATTGATTTGTTAATGCCTGAACTCGACGGTATCGAAACAATGGAGCAATTGAGAATACAGGGATTTGAGGGACAATTCATCATGATTTCTCAAATAGTCAACAAAGAAATGGTCGGGGAAGCTTATGAAAAGGGTGTTGAGTTCTTTATTCACAAACCAATTAACCGAGTTGAAGTGCGTAACATTTTAAGGAAAACAGCCGAGCGTTTTCAATTAAAAGGTTCGCTTATGACGATCCGAGAATCATTAGCTCATATCGAATCAACAAAGACTCCTCAAAAGCAGCGCACTGTAAAGGAAATTGTTTTGTTCATATTAAACGACATGGGGATCGCTGGAGAATCAGGAAGTAAAGATATAGTATCCATAATGGAGTTTCTAATTAATCAAAATAACCCCCCTTCCTTATTGCCTCCCCTGAAAGAATTATATGAAGTGGTTGCTAGCATGAGTAAATCAGACCCCGCTAGCATCAAAAAAGAAAGCAAATCTATTGAGCAACGCATTCGGAGAACGATTACAGCAGCGTTTAACAATTTGGCTTCATTGGGAACGATAGATTATACCAATCCGAAGTTTGAATATTATGCTCCTCACTTCTTTGAATTTCAGGAAGTAAGGCTGCGAATGAAAGAACTTGAAATGGACAACTATGAAACGATGAAAGTTAAAATTAATGTTAAAAAGTTTCTTCAAACCTTGTATCTTGAAACAAAGGAAAAGGTTCTTCAGCTCCCATGAGACTGTATGCATGCTATATATAACAATAATAGAGACTCTGCTACTAAGTTCAGTAGCAGAGTCTTCTTTTTTTAAAAATTTAAATTAACAAAATGTCGGATCTTGTCGGATTTAATAATCTCTCCATACAATCAGTATATATTCTCGAAAGAAAGCGTTTGCAATTAACTGAAAAAAGAGGTGACATGATGAAAAAACGTAAGCTTAGTTTAGCCTATCAAATTCTTATCGGTTTAATTTTAGGGATTACTGTCGGTGCAATTTTTTATGGAAACCCTGCCGTTGAAACTTTTTTGAAACCGATTGGTGATATTTTCATTCGTTTGATTAAAATGATTGTTGTTCCAATTGTTATTTCAACGCTCATTATCGGTGTGGCCGGAACAGGGGATATGAAAAAATTAGGTAAGCTTGGCGGAAAAACACTCATTTATTTTGAGGTTGTTACAACGATTGCTATTCTTGTCGGCCTGCTTGCAGCGAACATTGCCAAGCCTGGTGAAGGAGTAGATATGTCAAAGCTGGCAAAAGGTGATATTCAGCAATATATGGAAACGACTGAAGAAGTATCCCATCACAGCTTTGCCGATACTTTTGTCAATATTGTTCCGAATAATATTGTCGACTCTTTAGCAAGAGGCGATATGCTTGCCATCATCTTTTTCGCTGTTTTATTTGGTTTAGGGGTGGCAGCAATCGGTGAAAAAGGAAAACCGGTTCTTGCTTTCTTCCAAGGTACAGCCGATGCTATGTTCTATGTGACTAATCAAATTATGAAATTTGCTCCATTTGGCGTATTTGCTTTAATTGGTGTAACTGTATCCAAATTTGGAGTAGAATCACTGATCCCACTCGGGAAATTGCTCATTTGCGTATATGTAACAATGATGTTCTTCATTGTTGTCGTTCTTGGAGCTATTGCTAAGATATGCGGGACAAGCGTCTTTCATCTTGTGAAGATCCTGAAAGATGAGCTTCTTTTAGCTTATTCCACTGCAAGCTCAGAAACGGTTCTTCCAAAAATAATGGAGAAAATGGAGAAGTTCGGATGTCCGAAAGATGTTGTCTCCTTCGTTATTCCGACCGGTTATTCATTTAACTTAGACGGTTCTACTCTTTATCAATCACTGGCAGCCATTTTCATTGCCCAAATGTATGGAATTGACTTAAGCATTACGGACCAATTAACATTAGTTTTTGTATTAATGCTTACATCAAAAGGCATTGCCGGTGTACCAGGAGTTTCCTTTGTTGTTCTGTTAGCCACTTTAGGATCCGTAGGTATTCCAGTCGAAGGCCTCGCCTTTATTGCTGGTATTGACCGGATTCTCGATATGGCGCGCACGGTTGTTAATGTAATTGGTAACTCTTTAGCCGTAGTCGTTATGTCTAAATGGGAAGGCCGATTCGACTCAATTAAAGCCGAAGAATATCTTACATCTATTAAAAAAGTAGCTTAACACCCTGTCAGACACTCTTGTTTATCTCAAAACGTTAATCTGGCGTTTCAAAGACTCTCAACCTTTTTGGTTGGGGGTCTTTTTTATGTCTGAAAAGTACTTTTGACCACATACCAAAGCTCAATTTTGACATTCAGTAGCTGTTATGTGGGTAGATGGAATCTCAAAGTGATTCAATCAGAGCTTAGTAAAAAAATCCACTTGACATCTTTTTTAAAAAAATATATAGTTACCTTCCTTAATAGTTACCCATAGTAATTATTTTTAAAAGAAGAGAGTGAAAGAATTGACAGGTTTTTTTCGTCGTTTTTTAAGTCTATATCGTCCAGTGATTACGAGTTTGAATGAACTGTTGGCCCCGTATCATCTTTCTTACTCTTTATGGCAAGTGATCTTTTATTTGGAAAATGAGGGTCCCTCTACGCTTGTGGACATTTCAAATTTTTATGATGTGGAAAAGCCAACAATTACGAGGAGAGTCCATCGGTTAGAAGAGCTACAAATGGTAAGGCAAATTCCTGGTAAGGACAGAAGAGAAAAAATTATTCAGTTAACAGAATTGGGAGAAGAAATTTACCAAGAATGCAGAGAGAAAATAACGGATTTAGAAAATAGCGTTATGGAAAGAATAGCTAAAGATGAGCAAAAGGTTGTTCTTCAAACTCTTCCTAAAATAAAAGATAATATTATGAATAGAGAGGAAAATAAGAATGAGTAAACCTAAATTATGGACGAAGGATTTTATCCTTGTTTCTACTATCAATTTTTTCTTAACGGTAGTCTTTTATTTATTAATGGTCATCATGGGTGTCTATGCAGTAAATGAATTTCATGCTTCTACAAGCCAAGCCGGGCTTGTAACCGGGATTTTTATTATCGGGGCTTTAATCGGACGGCTGTTTATCGGCCGCAGTATCGAGTCGATTGGCCGTAAGAGAACGCTATTCATTGGTTTAACCCTTTTTGTTTTGACGACACTTTTGTATTTTGTCAATTACGGTATTAACTTCCTACTTATTAACCGTTTCTTACACGGTATTACACTAGGTATGGCTAGCACAGCAACAGGAACGATTGTAGCCCAGATTATCCCGACAACACGAAAAGGAGAAGGTATCGGCTATTACAGCATGAGTGCGACATTGGCTACAGCAATCGGGCCATTCATTGGGATATATATGAGCCAACATACAAGCTCTCAAATGATTTTTAGTGTTTGCCTAGCTTTAGGGATTATCAGTTTGATTACAGCATTCTTTGTGCATGTGCCGGCATTGGAAGGATCAATACAAACATCCGAAATAAAAGGATTCAAACTTTCCGATTTTATTGAGCCAAAGGCCGTTCCGATTGCCTTGATTACTCTCGTTGTAGCTTTCTGTTACTCTAGTGTCCTTTCTTTTATTAATTTCTATGCAATTGAAATTGACTTGGTTCAAACAGCAAGCTTCTTCTTTCTGATTTATTCAATAGCCATATTGATTTCACGCCCTTTCACAGGCCGCTTAATGGACGTGAAAGGAGCAAACTATGTGATGTATCCTGCTTTTATTCTCTTTACAGCGGGTATGCTGCTTTTAAGTTCAGCTCATAACAGCATCGCTTTATTATTATCTGGCATACTTATTGGACTGGGATTTGGGAATATGCAGTCATGCACTCAGGCTATCGCTGTTAAGTTGACTCCTCCTCATCGTATGGGACTGGCAACGTCGACTTTCTTTATATTTCTTGACGCAGGACTAGGATTTGGCCCGTATCTACTTGGATTCATCATTCCATTCACAAGCTACAGTACCCTGTATGCGATCTTAAGCATCGTCGTTTTGCTATCGGCTGTTCTTTACTTTTTCCTACATGGCAAGAAAGAAAAGGCTATTATCAATGAAAAGGGACATCTTGCATAAAGGATGTTCCTCTTAATTAGATAAAATTTAGATTAGTAATGTGTACTGGCGATTAAACGTAGGTTACCATGAGGAAAGACATTGATATTATAAGTTGTTCATCTGGGCAAAGTGTTTGAAATAATCAAACGCTTTTTTTGTTTTCTAATGGACTTCTTTGACTTTCTAGACTCTTTCAGCAAGCTTTCTGGTTTGGTAACTATTATATAAAAAGGTTATGATATCCTTAAGTTAAGTGGTTAGCTTGAAAAAAGCTTTTCGATTGCAGAAAACGGGATTGAAAGAGTGAGGAAATGAGTGTTTTTATTTTAGAAGATGATGTGATTCAAGCAGAAAATTTAAAGCGTATGATCAGAGATATTTGTGAGAAGCATGACATAGACGATGCCTCCGTTTTCGCTACGAGTAAAGGGGAACGCATTATCGAAAGAATTGCTTACTCTTCAATGAATAACATCTATTTTTTAGATATTGAAATAAAGAACGAGGAGCAAAAAGGGTTTAAAGTGGCACAGGAAATTCGTGAAGCGGATGAGCGAGGAATTATTGTGTTTATAACGACTCACTCGGAGTTTGCCCCTATTTCATACCAGTACATGGTTTCTGCTTTAACTTTTATTGAGAAAAATTTAAATCGGGAAATGATTTACGCTAATGTTGAAAAATGTTTATTGAAATACAAAAAATCTAATCAAGTTTTTACCCCAGTGGATGATTTCATTTTAGAAAATCCTCATGCGACTATACGAATTAACTTTTCAGAAATCGAGTATTTTATGACTGCAGAGTCTCATCGCCTTGAATTAATTACAGCTAATCGAGTGATTCGTTTTTACGGAAAGTTAAAAGACGTTGAAGAGAGTGATGAGCGTTTAATCCGCTGTCATCAATCTTATGTCGTTAATTTAGAGAAAATTGTTGAGTGTAACATGAGAGAGAAAGTTGTTATTTTAAAAAGTGGGGCTAGTGTGCCGATATCTCGCCGCTTGTTAAGAAAAGTGAATACGAAGTGGAGAAACTATATTTCTGACAATGGCGGGCTTGATCAAGATGATTGATGTTGTAGCTATTTTAATTACTGTATTATGTCATATCATTTTTTATTTAAACTTGATTAGATATCATAAGTTTTCTTGGGGAGGCCTTGTCCTGCTGAATCTCCTTATGATAGCCTTTGTTTTTCTCTTAGTCAGCTATACTGGCTATCCTGAGTTCAATTCTATCGGTGCTATCCTTTTTTTACTTTGTATAGGGTTGGTAAAGCGTAAGCAAGGCTTGACGTTTATTCAAAGCTTTTATTTTGCGAGTATTAGTCTGTTTATTATTTCGCTTGCTAAAACTGTCGTTTCACAGATCCTATTAAAATTACTGTTGCTGTCTAGCTTAAATGTATATGTTGGGAGCTTCAGTATCATTCATTTATTATCGGCTGCTTTTATTTTTTTGGTTATTGTTGTTAAAAGGGAGAAAATAAGTAATATTGCTGATTATTTAATTCAAAGTCCATTTTATTATGTCAGCTATGCTTTTCTATTGCTCGGAAATTTTTTACTCATTATTTTATCAAGCCCTAGTATTAATGCGTTAGATGGCTTTAATAAAAAATATAGCTATGCTATCGCTGTGCTACTTTTCTTAGTGCTATTATTATTCTTCTTTTTAAGCTCCCATTTATTTAAGGAAAAGATTATTCAAGCTCGAAAAGAAACGGCTGATCAAGAGCTGCTTTCTTATACGGAAAAACTAGAGGTTATGCATGAAGAGTTAGCGAGTTTCCGACATGATTATCTGAATTTACTCCTATCGTTAGATGAAGGTGTTCGAGCGAAAGATATGGATCTGGTGGAACACGTATACAATGAAATGATTAAGCCTACTTCTACTATTATTAATCATAAAGAGCTCGAACTCGTGAAGCTTGCTCGAATAAAAGTACCAGAAATAAAAAGTGTGATGAGTGTAAAAGTAATTGCTGCACACCAAAAGAATATTTCAGTGATCATTGATATTCCGTATCCCATTGATAATATTTATATAGAATTAGTCGATTTTATTCGCGCCATTTCGATTATCCTTGATAATGCTGTTGAAGAAGCGAGCTTATCAAAGGAGCAAGAGCTGACAATTGCCTTTTTTGAGATAAAAGATGAGCAGAAGTTTATCGTAAAAAACAGCTGTCTCCATAAAAACATCGATCTCTCAGCAATCTATCAAAAAAAATTCTCAAGTAAATTAAACGATAAAGGTGAAAGAGGGTATGGTCTATTTTCATTGAAACGAATCGTTGATAGTACGCCAAACATTAGTTTAGAAACGTCATTTGAATATCCTTATTTCACTCAAATATTATCAATGAAAAAACATGACAGCAGTCAATAAAAGGTTGCAGCATGGTGGTGAAGTCGGCATTTAGACCATTTAAGAATGAAAGCTTACCAGTTTTGAAATAACTACATACAACTACAGCTATTTCTCCTTATACTCAATGTATAATGAATGAGGAGATGTAAGCGGTGGCAGGAGTCATTTTTGGATTATTAATAGGTATTATTTTTCCGTTAGTTTCTCTCCTTTACTGCCTTATTAAAAAGCACTATTTCAAGCCCTATTTTTTAGGTGTATCGGCATTTATCATTTCGCAAATGTTACTTAGGCTTCCTTTGCTTCAATGGTTAAGTGTAAACGTTATGGCATATAACATGTTTCAGGTGACACAGCCTTTCCTCTTCGCATTAGTGCTCGGCTTTTCAGCTGGTGTTTTTGAAGAGGTTGCTCGCTATATTGCCATGAAATATTTCATGCGCAATAACCAAAATTGGAATGACGGCATCGTCTTCGGTATGGGACATGGCGGAATTGAAGCCGTGCTATTTTTAGGCATCAGCGTTTTGGCTAGTTTGTTTTCTCCAACAATGATGTTACTGCATGGCACTGATTATTTTATGGGTGGTATAGAGAGAGTGTTTGCCATTTTACTCCATGTTGGACTGTCCATCCTGGTGTTGAAGGGAGCGTCTAGCGGACAAATAAAATACTTGGTTTATGCAATCTTCATTCATGGCATGATTGATTCATTCGCAGGAAGTATACCACTGCTTATAACAAATTCATTTTCAATTATTGTTATTGAGGGGCTACTAATCATTACGAGCGTCCTTCTCTTTGCTTATTGTATTCAATTAAGAAAAAACTGGAGTGTTGTAAAATGAAAAAGTTACTCGCATCAATGGGAAGTATTTGTATGTTGTTGTTTCTTTTAAGTGCTTGCGGAGCCGCTAAAGTCGATGAAAAAACGTCAGAAAAAATGATTAAACAAGCTAAAGAAGTTGTCCAGCTTCTGAATGTCCAACAATACGAAGAGCTAACGGAAACTTTTGATAGTCGAATGAAGGAAGAGCTGACGGAAGAAAAGTTAAAGGAAATTGAGCCTATTCTTGAAGAGTCGGGTCAGTTTGAAAAATTTGAGAAATCTTCAGTAGAGGAGAAAGATGACAACTATATCGTCGTATTAGTGGCAAAGTATGAAAAAGATGAGCGTATTTTTACGGTTGCCTTTAACAAATCGGATCAAGTGAGCGGGCTTTTTGTAAAGTAAGCTAAGCATAGTGAAAATAAAAATGAAGTAGCGATGTTACGAATGCCACTTCACTCAGATCGTCCACGAAAGAGGGGGGCTGTCTTATAAGTCGATTGTTCGGCTTATAGACGCCTCTTTTTTTTATCGGATGGAGGGATTAGTCGGTAAAGTGTCTTTTTTGGGCGAAATTGTGAGGAAATCAGTCGCAAATCACTCCGAATTGGGCGGAGATCCTGAAAAATCAGTCGCAAATCGCCTCGAATCAGTCGCCCGTCTCTTTTTAAAACTCCATCCTTATATTTTCACATTGTTTCCAATAAGTGAAACTTTTTTAGGGATAAACCGTATAGGTAGTTGTTACTGATATTTAGGGAGGATTTATATGTATTCCAAGACTAAGCCTCCGCAGAGAGTCATTTCATCGGATGCTGTAAAGGTTTGGCGTATGACAGAAATCATATCCGATCTCATTATTCTTGCGGTATTAAGTTTGCTATATGTTCTTTGTTATTATTTTGATTGGAAAGAGTGGATTGGGTGGATTTTAATTGGCTTAGCTGCACTAACAGTTATTGCAGCTATTTGGGGGATTGTTTTTGGGCCGAAACTTAAGCAGAAATATTGGCGCTATGATGTGAACGAAGAGTTTATTCAGATAAAGCATGGCGTATGGAATGAAGTACATGTCCTCGTTCCGATGACGAAAGTGCAGTCAGTCGAACTAAATCAAGGTCCTTTTTTACGAAAGTATGAGCTGTATTCGATTAGTGTGGGGACGATGGGAACGACGCATGAAATTCCGGCAGTTCCAAAGGATGAGGCTTATGAGCTGCGCGATCAAATTGCCTACTATGCGAAGATTAAGGAAGTGGAATAATGGAGCAGCCATTAAAGAAGCTACATCCTCTGAAAATGGTTTTAGACTTATGGAAAGTGATTAAGGAAAATGCGTTCTTTTTTTTGTTCTTATTTATTCTTAATTTTAATTCTGATAAGACGTACATAGAGGTTTTGCAGATTGCTTTTATCGTTTATGTTTTAGGACGTGTGCTATGGAGTGTTCTCGATTGGTTTACATATAAATACGAAATTAAAGGGAATACCATTTATATTCACTCGGGCATTTTTTCGAAGTCTTATCGAACAGTTCCTTTTAGCAAGGTGCAAAATATACAGCGCCGAACAACGGTTTTTCATAAGCTGTTTCATGTTACTTCGATGACGTTAGAAACAGCAACGGCTGGTGATGAGAGCTCTGTCACGATCGATGCTCTTTTAATAAAGGAAGCAGACCAGCTAGAGCAGCGAGTCAATATGGTACGTGCTAGGGAGTCATTGGTAAATGAAGAGTTAGAGTTGGACTTAGATAGAGAAGAGGAAAGCGAAGTTGCGGCTCCTGTGGCAGAAAGCAGGGTTATTCATTTCACTCCAACTAAAAGCGATTTATTGAAGGCTTCTTTTACATCGCTTAGCTTTTTAATCCTTATTCCGCTTTTCTTTAAATTTATAGACATTTTACCAATAGAGGCGCTTGCCGAAGATTTTTTTGAAAGAATATCAAAATCGTGGTGGCTTATTTCAGTTGTCATTGTAGCTCTAGTCATTCTTTCTGTTGTCATTGGCATGATACACACTTTTGTGAAATATGGTAAATATGAAATCTCTTCTAGCGATCAAACTATTTACATTAACAAAGGTGTGTTAGAGGAATCGGCCTTTTCTATTCAAAAAGAGAAGGTACAAGCGGTTGTGATTACCCAATCTTTCATGAAGCGGCTATTAGGTTTCGCGGAAGTTCAGCTCATTAGCGCTGGGCAGACGGCTTCTGAATCGGTAGAAACGAATTCATTGTATCCTTTTCTACCAATTCAACGTGCATATGAAATGATCGCAGAAATTTTGCCTGCCTACCATGTGGAAGAGAATATGGAAAAGTTGACGAAACAAGCGCTTTGGATACGAATGATTAGGCATAGTGTTTTTTGGGTGATCGTGATAGCGGCTGTGCTATATTTCAAGCCATCTTATTGGTATATTCCTGTCGCGCTCACTGTTTTTGTTTATTTAGTCAAGGTCCTTAATTGTCGAAATAGTCGATACCGAATGACTGATGGATTTATTCAAATGAAGACAGGGGCGTTTTCTACGTCTTTGTTTATTACGAAACGAAGTAAAGTGATTGAAATCGAAGCAACGCAGTCGAAGCTTCAGCGGCTTTTTGGTTTGGCGACAATTAAAACAGTCAATCGCGCTCAGCCTATTCACCATGAAGAACTGGATGATGTACCTGCTGAAGTGGCAGATGAATTTTACTCATGGTATGCGGTGAGAACAAATGAAGTGATGATTGCTCAACCTGAAGACGCTACGGTAATGGAAGGTGTACGAAATTAGCAAGGGGAAAAGTTTAGCCAATCTAATGTTAGCGGAAACTTGTACGGATGTGATCTGTACCAGTCAGTTTGTAGACAAAAGGGGTTCGGAATAGTCTCATTCCGAACCCCTTTTGGTCGTTTTAGAAGGAAAAAGAAAAACGGACGATTGTCATGGTGCTTCATGATTTGAATCTTTCCTGCCGTTATGCACATCATATTGTCGCTCTTAAAGATAAAAAGATTTATGATCAAGGGAGACCAGAGGAAGTCATCAATGGCGAGCTTGTTAAAGAAGTGTTCCAAATGGACTGTCAAATAACAGAAGATCCTTTATTTGGAACCCCGCTTTGTATCCCATTCGGCAAGGGAAGATATGTACTCAGAGAAGCCAAGGTTAACCATGGATAGGCTTTCGCTTGTAGAAATCGATCAGCTTTCAAAGTTTCGTTTTGGAATGGAGAAAGCTTCTTCTGAATTATCAATGGAACGAACAGAAAACGTTGGGGAAATAAATTTTCTCAACGTTTTCTGTTCGTTCTATTCATTTTCAGTATCCAAGGGAGTGAGTCGTTCCTTGAAAAACTTCAATCATCTCCTATTCATAATCTTTATCTTTGTCCCATAAGTTAGCTACAGGAGGATATAAAGGTGGGGATGAGATGAAGAGGTGGAAGAAGTTTAGTGCTATTTGTTTAGCCGCTGCCGTTCTTATTTTTCTCTTTCAGTATTTTATCGCGGACCGGAATTCTTGGAAGCCGTGGAATCTTCCACTTTCCGGAAAAACGATTTATTTAGATGCGGGCCATGGCGGGCCGGATGGGGGAGCGGGAGATGAAGAGGTATTGGAGAAGGATGTAGCTTTGGCTGTGGCCGAAAAGGTTCGTGATTATTTGCAGGAGCAGGGAGCGATTGTGCTCATGACGAGAGAACGTGACAAGGACTTGGCCGATCCGGATACAAAAGCATATCGGACGAGAAAAACGGAGGATCTGAAAGAGCGGCTGAGATTGATTAATGAGTCAAAAGCCGATTTATTTGTCAGTATTCACTTGAATGCCATTCCTTCTCCTAGATGGCGAGGAGCACAGACCTTTTTTATGCCGACCTTGCAAGAGAATGAAGAACTTGCCAAAGCGATTCAGGGTGAAATGGTGTTGAATTTGGAAAATACCACGAGAATGGCAAAGGCAATTAATCATGTGTATTTAATGAAATATGCCAATAAGCCGGGAGCTCTCGTGGAAATTGGTTTTTTATCGAATCCAGCTGAGAAAAGGGATTTAATGATGGAGGAGTACCAAGCAAAAGTAGCCGCTTCGATTTATAAGGGGGTTATGAAGTATTTAGATGATGAGCAAAAGTGAAAGCATGCTCCGTCCTTCTTTTGCATCGTGAGAAATGGTATACTAAACGAGATATGAAACGATGACAGAAGAAGGATGGTGTATGTGTTGGTAACGGTAGAACAAGTTCGGGATATTTTAGAGAAAATGGAAGATCCTTTTTTACATAGAACGTTAGCAGAGACGAATGGGATTGTTGATATTAGCATAAAGGAAGAGAAGCAGCATGTCAGTGTAAAAGTGGCGATTGCTCAAACAGGAACAGCGGAACAATTGCAGTTGCAAATGCAAATTGTGAATGCATTGAAAGAAGCAGGAGCACAAACAGTAGGTATTCGTTTTGCTGATCTTCCAGAAGAGGAGTTAACGAAATATCGCGGTGCGGAGGGTGACCAAGGTGAAGGGCTACTTTCTCCGAATAGCAAGACGACGTTTATCGCGATTGCGAGTGGAAAAGGCGGGGTTGGTAAATCAACAGTATCTGTGAACTTGGCTGTGGCACTAGCTCGTCTTGGAAAAAAAGTAGGGCTTGTTGATGCCGATATTTATGGCTTTAGTGTGCCGGATATGATGGGTATTACGCAGCGTCCTGTCGTTCGTGGAGATAAAATCATTCCGGTAGAACGCTTCGGAGTAAAGGTGATTTCGATGGGCTTCTTCGTTGATGATAACGCACCTGTCATTTGGCGTGGTCCGATGCTTGGAAAAATGCTGACGAGCTTCTTCCAAGAGGTAGAATGGGGAGATTTAGATTACTTACTGCTTGATTTACCACCAGGAACAGGAGATGTGGCGTTAGATATTCACTCTATGCTTCCTCATTCAAAAGAAATTATCGTATCTACTCCACATCCGACAGCGGCGTTTGTGGCAGCACGTGCAGGAGCGATGGCACTGCAAACAGATCATGAAGTCATTGGTGTCGTGGAGAACATGGCCTATTTTGAAAGTAAAGTAACAGGTGAGAAGGAATATGTCTTCGGCCGTGGTGGCGGAGATAAATTAGCGGAAGAGCTTCGAACAGAAGTGTTAGGCCGCTTGCCGTTGCAGCAGCCGGATTGGAATGAAGAAGATTTCGCTCCATCCATTTATGCAGCGGACCACAAATTAGGTTTGATTTATAAAGAGATGGCAGAGAAAGTAAGTAATAAATTAAAATAAAGAAAAGGCGGAGCTTGCGGCTCTGCCTTTTTTCGTGAAAGGAATTTTGGATGCGTTCGTCTGTAGTAACCGTTATTTCTTACCTTCTTTTTCTTGTTCTGCTGCGGCTTTTAATAAAATGTCTTGAATTTTTGCTTGATACAGCGGGCTTTCGAATGTTTCATTCATCACTGTTTGAAGATGTTTACGGTACTCTTTGCTTTTTAGCAGCTTTGTTACGTTTTTTTCATAGTCTGGATCCTTTAAAATGTCGAGCATCATGGCTTGATACTGCGGGTCCTTCATCAAAGACTTCAATAGCGCCTCATGTTCTTTTTTCATACTTTTAGCGACAGCGGCAGCAAAAGCTGGATCTTTAAATGCTTCTTTCCAAAACTTCTCTCCTTTATCCGATAAGATCGTTTGTTCAATGGATTGAGAAACAACCTTTTGATCCATCACCAGTTGCTGCTTGATTTTTTCGTCTTTCATCATTTCCTGCAAAGCTTTCTTTCCATCATCTGTTTTCAATATATCAACGACCATTTTCTTTGTCGCTTCATAATCCATTTGGGCATTTCCAGTAGGTGGTGTGCCTCCTCCACAAGCGGATAGCAAACATACGAGTAAGAGGAGCGGCAGAGTAGTTTTTAACATGGAGAAGCTCCTTTCAATGTTTGATCTTATAATTAATATGAGCAGAGTGGTGGAAAATATACGATGCTTACCTTTACCTAGATTTTTTCCACTCCCGTTGATACAATCAAAAGAGCATAAATATATTGTTGGGGGTAAGGAAGTGACAATCCGGAATTGGGTAAGGTTTTTTATACATACATTAATGATTGGCGGAGCGGCAGCAGGTATTATCGGATTATTTATTCGTTGGGATGAATTATCTCCGCTGATGGCTCAAGGGGATTGGAAAGATGTATTTTCCATCGTTGTTTGGCATGTTGCAGTTGGTTTTACTTTCAGTGTCATTAGTCAAATGGGCTTTTTCGCCTATTTAACGGTTCACCAATTTGGAGCGGGTATGTTCCGTTCATTTTGGAAGAGCGTTCAGTTAGTACTGATTGTGTTTGTTCTGTTTGATCTTGTGTATTTCCGCTTTCAAGCATTTGCCGATCAAGGGGAGTCGCTATGGCCATATCTCTTACTGGCTGGCTTTTTACTGTTAGTAGGAATCGGTACAGCACAAGCAAAAGCTAAATTAACGAATAAAAGCGTGTTTATTTCCGCTTTATTCTTTATGATCGTTCTTACAGTATTAGAGTGGTTACCTGTTTTACAGGTGAACGATAAAAAGTGGATGTATATCATGTTATTTACATTATTGCCATGCAATGCGTTTCAGCTATTAGCTTTACCTAAATATAATCAACGTATGACAGAAAAAAGCGGAGCTTAAGGCTCTGCTTTTTTAATGAACTAATTTCGTTTCGGCGACTCCATTATCAATTAATTGCGAAACGGTCACCATTCGATCTGCATTTGACACGTGCTGAAGCACTTCTGGCAGCAGCGAATTTGTTTGTTTGGCTGAATCTGAAGCATGCATAAGAATAATATCTCCGGATTTCGCCTCTTTTACTTTGGACAGGATATGTTCAGAGCCGGGATTTTTCCAATCATCGGTATTAATGCTCCAATGTACATACGTTAAATTCATTTCTTTGGCAACATGGAGGACGTCTTTGTTAAAATGTCCCGTTGGTGCTCGAAGCAGCTCGATATCTTCTATTTGGAGCTTTTTAAATACTTCTTGTGCCTTTAGCAGATCTTTTTTGATTTCTTCATTTGTTAAAGTTGTATAATCTACATATTGATAACCGAGTAATCCGATTTCAAAATGATGTTCTTTCATTTTTTTTACTAAGTCGGGATGTCGTTCGGCCCACGACCCTGATAAAAAGAAGGTCGCTTTTGTCTTATGTCGAATGAGGGTTTGAACAATTTTGCTCGCTTTTTCATCCCCCCAACCGATGTCAAACGTTAAAGCTATTCCTTTTTCACCTTTATAGATCGCTTTAGGTGTATCCTGTGAAGAAAAAACTGGCATACTAATGAAATTTTTTGAAAACAATAAAAGAGCAGTAAAGAATGAAACAGCTACTAAAAGTAAAAACTGCTTTGTTCTTTTCGCATTTAATGTATAAAAGTAAGTCATGCTCTCCCCCCGGTCCAGTAGTCTTAGTGAATTTTATGAGCATGTACATAAATATTATGACAAACAAATCAAATCCTTGAATAGCATAGAAGTATGAGATCAATAAAAAATAATGGGTGATGAAATGCTAGCACTTTTAATTAATGAGGAAGAGAAAAGAGAAATTTACTATTTACTTAAAAGAGAAATGGATGAAATATTATTTGATTTGGGAGATACAAGGATCGCTGAGGCGGTGAAATGTTCAATGAAAACTAAGTATGAGCGGTTATTTGAGTTATTTAAACGAGTGGCTCCTGAGAGAGAATGTATGGAGTATTTAGCTTATCAAAAAACCTTCTAAAAAAAGTTTTAAATTATCGTTGACTTTGTAAGTTGATCCGTGATAAATTATTACTTGTCGCCGCGACAATGGTGACAAAGAAGAAAAAAGAATTAAAAAAAGTGTTGACTTACAGCGGGTGATTATGTTACATTAAAAAGGTCGCTGTAAAACGACGATAAGTTGAAATTGATCTTTGAAAACTGAACAAAATAAACGTCAACGTTAATTCAAATAGCGAAGGCATCATGTAGATGGTGACCTAAGCAGGACAAGAACGAGCAAAGGAACATCTGCTAAGTCCGTCACATCCTGTGACAACGCAGATGCCTGCACATCCATGTGCAATGCAAACATCTTTTTGGAGAGTTTGATCCTGGCTCAGGACGAACGCTGGCGGCGTGCCTAATACATGCAAGTCGAGCGGACTTGATGGAAGCTTGCTTCTATTCAAGTTAGCGGCGGACGGGTGAGTAACACGTGGGTAACCTGCCTGTAAGACTGGGATAACTCCGGGAAACCGGGGCTAATACCGGATAAGTTCTTTCTCCGCATGGAGAAAGATTGAAAGACGGTTTCGGCTGTCACTTACAGATGGACCCGCGGCGCATTAGCTAGTTGGTGAGGTAACGGCTCACCAAGGCGACGATGCGTAGCCGACCTGAGAGGGTGATCGGCCACACTGGGACTGAGACACGGCCCAGACTCCTACGGGAGGCAGCAGTAGGGAATCTTCCGCAATGGACGAAAGTCTGACGGAGCAACGCCGCGTGAGTGAAGAAGGTTTTCGGATCGTAAAGCTCTGTTGTTAGGGAAGAACAAGTATCGGAGTAACTGCCGGTACCTTGACGGTACCTAACCAGAAAGCCACGGCTAACTACGTGCCAGCAGCCGCGGTAATACGTAGGTGGCAAGCGTTGTCCGGAATTATTGGGCGTAAAGCGCGCGCAGGCGGTCTTTTAAGTCTGATGTGAAAGCCCACGGCTCAACCGTGGAGGGTCATTGGAAACTGGAAGACTTGAGTGCAGAAGAGAAGAGCGGAATTCCACGTGTAGCGGTGAAATGCGTAGAGATGTGGAGGAACACCAGTGGCGAAGGCGGCTCTTTGGTCTGTAACTGACGCTGAGGCGCGAAAGCGTGGGGAGCAAACAGGATTAGATACCCTGGTAGTCCACGCCGTAAACGATGAGTGCTAAGTGTTGGAGGGTTTCCGCCCTTCAGTGCTGCAGCTAACGCATTAAGCACTCCGCCTGGGGAGTACGGCCGCAAGGCTGAAACTCAAAGGAATTGACGGGGGCCCGCACAAGCGGTGGAGCATGTGGTTTAATTCGAAGCAACGCGAAGAACCTTACCAGGTCTTGACATCCTCTGACAACTCTGGAGACAGAGCGTTCCCCTTCGGGGGACAGAGTGACAGGTGGTGCATGGTTGTCGTCAGCTCGTGTCGTGAGATGTTGGGTTAAGTCCCGCAACGAGCGCAACCCTTGATCTTAGTTGCCAGCATTTAGTTGGGCACTCTAAGGTGACTGCCGGTGACAAACCGGAGGAAGGTGGGGATGACGTCAAATCATCATGCCCCTTATGACCTGGGCTACACACGTGCTACAATGGATGGTACAAAGGGCTGCAAGACCGCGAGGTTTAGCCAATCCCATAAAACCATTCTCAGTTCGGATTGTAGGCTGCAACTCGCCTACATGAAGCCGGAATCGCTAGTAATCGCGGATCAGCATGCCGCGGTGAATACGTTCCCGGGCCTTGTACACACCGCCCGTCACACCACGAGAGTTTGCAACACCCGAAGTCGGTGGGGTAACCCTTACGGGAGCCAGCCGCCTAAGGTGGGGCAGATGATTGGGGTGAAGTCGTAACAAGGTAGCCGTATCGGAAGGTGCGGCTGGATCACCTCCTTTCTAAGGAAATTAACGGAAAGTAAGAACGCTGTTCTTACTCAAATTAACGACGCGTTTTATTTTGTTCAGTTTTGAAGGATGAATTCCTTCTATTTACTTGTTCTTTGAAAACTGGATAATATCGTATAAAGTAACCAAGCAATAACCGAGTAATCGCCATTTTAGGTTAAGTTAGAAAGGGCGCACGGTGGATGCCTTGGCACTAGGAGCCGACGAAGGACGGGACTAACTCCGATATGCTCTGGGGAGCTGTAAGTAAGCATTGATCCAGAGATTTCCGAATGGGGAAACCCACTGTTCGTAATGGAACAGTATCTCTGTCTGAATACATAGGACAGTTGAAGGCACACCCGGGGAACTGAAACATCTAAGTACCTGGAGGAAGAGAAAGCAAATGCGATTCCCTGAGTAGCGGCGAGCGAAACGGGAACAGCCCAAACCAGAAGGCTTGCCTTCTGGGGTTGTAGGACACTCTACACGGAGTTACAAAAGAACGGGATAGGCGAAGAGGTCTGGAAAGGCCCATCAGAGAAGGTAACAATCCTGTAGCCGAAATTTCGTTCTCTCCAGAGTGGATCCTGAGTACGGCGGAACACGTGAAATTCCGTCGGAATCCGGGAGGACCATCTCCCAAGGCTAAATACTCCCTAGTGACCGATAGTGAACCAGTACCGTGAGGGAAAGGTGAAAAGCACCCCGGAAGGGGAGTGAAAAAGATCCTGAAACCGTGTGCCTACAAGTAGTTAGAGCCCGTTAATGGGTGATAGCGTGCCTTTTGTAGAATGAACCGGCGAGTTACGATTTCATGCAAGGTTAAGCCAAAAAGGCGGAGCCGCAGCGAAAGCGAGTCTGAATAGGGCGAATGAGTATGAGGTCGTAGACCCGAAACCAGGTGATCTACCCATGTCCAGGGTGAAGGTAAGGTAACACTTACTGGAGGCCCGAACCCACGCACGTTGAAAAGTGCGGGGATGAGGTGTGGGTAGCGGTGAAATTCCAATCGAACCTGGAGATAGCTGGTTCTCTCCGAAATAGCTTTAGGGCTAGCCTCAAGGGAAGAGTCTTGGAGGTAGAGCACTGTTTGGACTAGGGGCCCCCATCGGGTTACCGAATTCAGACAAACTCCGAATGCCAAAGACTTATCCTTGGGAGTCAGACTGCGAGTGATAAGATCCGTAGTCAAGAGGGAAACAGCCCAGACCACCAGCTAAGGTCCCAAAGTATACGTTAAGTGGAAAAGGATGTGGAGTTGCTTAGACAACCAGGATGTTGGCTTAGAAGCAGCCACCATTTAAAGAGTGCGTAATAGCTCACTGGTCGAGTGACTCTGCGCCGAAAATGTACCGGGGCTAAACGTATCACCGAAGCTGTGGATTGACATCTTTGATGTCAGTGGTAGGAGAGCGTTCTAAGGGCGGTGAAGCTAGACCGTAAGGACTAGTGGAGCGCTTAGAAGTGAGAATGCCGGTATGAGTAGCGAAAGAAGGGTGAGAATCCCTTCCACCGAATGCCTAAGGTTTCCTGAGGAAGGCTCGTCCTCTCAGGGTTAGTCGGGACCTAAGCCGAGGCCGATAGGCGTAGGCGATGGATAACAGGTTGATATTCCTGTACCACCTATTTACCATTTGAGCAATGGGGGGACGCAGGAGGATAGGGTAAGCGCGCGAATGGAAATGCGCGTCCAAGCAGTTAGGCCGATGACGAGGCAAATCCCGTCATCATCAAGGCGGAGCTGTGACGGCGAGGGAAATATAGTACCGAAGTTCCTGATTCCACACTGCCAAGAAAAGCCTCTAGCGAGGTAAAAGGTGCCCGTACCGCAAACCGACACAGGTAGGCGAGGAGAGAATCCTAAGGTGAGCGAGTGAACTCTCGTTAAGGAACTCGGCAAAATGACCCCGTAACTTCGGGAGAAGGGGTGCTCTTTGGGGTGAATAGCCCCGAGGAGCCGCAGTGAATAGGCCCAGGCGACTGTTTAGCAAAAACACAGGTCTCTGCGAAGCCGCAAGGCGAAGTATAGGGGCTGACGCCTGCCCGGTGCTGGAAGGTTAAGGGGAGCGCTTAGCAATAGCGAAGGTGTGAACCGAAGCCCCAGTAAACGGCGGCCGTAACTATAACGGTCCTAAGGTAGCGAAATTCCTTGTCGGGTAAGTTCCGACCCGCACGAAAGGCGTAACGATCTGGGCACTGTCTCAACGAGAGACTCGGTGAAATTATAGTACCTGTGAAGATGCAGGTTACCCGCGACAGGACGGAAAGACCCCGTGGAGCTTTACTGTAGCCTGATATTGAATTTTGGCACAGCTTGTACAGGATAGGTAGGAGCCTTTGAAGCGTGAGCGCCAGCTTACGTGGAGGCGTTGGTGGGATACTACCCTGGCTGTGTTGAACTTCTAACCCGCACCCCTGATCGGGGTGGGAGACAGTGTCAGGCGGGCAGTTTGACTGGGGCGGTCGCCTCCTAAAAAGTAACGGAGGCGCCCAAAGGTTCCCTCAGAATGGTTGGAAATCATTCGCAGAGTGTAAAGGCACAAGGGAGCTTGACTGCGAGACCTACAAGTCGAGCAGGGACGAAAGTCGGGCTTAGTGATCCGGTGGTTCCGCATGGAAGGGCCATCGCTCAACGGATAAAAGCTACCCCGGGGATAACAGGCTTATCTCCCCCAAGAGTCCACATCGACGGGGAGGTTTGGCACCTCGATGTCGGCTCATCGCATCCTGGGGCTGTAGTCGGTCCCAAGGGTTGGGCTGTTCGCCCATTAAAGCGGTACGCGAGCTGGGTTCAGAACGTCGTGAGACAGTTCGGTCCCTATCCGTCGCGGGCGCAGGAAATTTGAGAGGAGCTGTCCTTAGTACGAGAGGACCGGGATGGACGCACCGCTGGTGTACCAGTTGTCTTGCCAAAGGCATCGCTGGGTAGCTATGTGCGGACGGGATAAGTGCTGAAAGCATCTAAGCATGAAGCCCCCCTCAAGATGAGATTTCCCATAGCGCAAGCTAGTAAGATCCCTGAAAGATGATCAGGTAGATAGGTTCGAGGTGGAAGCGTGGCGACACGTGGAGCTGACGAATACTAATCGATCGAGGACTTTTCCTAGGCGATTTGTACGGTTACAATACTTATTATCCAGTTTTGAAAGAACAAATTTTATAACAAAAAATGTTGCAAAACAAGAATATTTTGTTATAATAAAATTTGTCTTGAATAGTCTGGTGGCGATAGCGAAGAGGTCACACCCGTTCCCATCCCGAACACGGAAGTTAAGCTCTTCAGCGCCGATGGTAGTTGGGGGTTTCCCCCTGTGAGAGTAGGACGTTGCCAGGCAAACATTCCGCAGTAGCTCAGTGGTAGAGCAATCGGCTGTTAACCGATCGGTCGTAAGTTCGAATCTTACCTGCGGAGCCATTGCTTCCATAGCTCAGCAGGTAGAGTGCTTCCATGGTAAGGAAGAGGTCACCGGTTCGAGCCCGGTTGGAAGCTTATTATTTGTAAAATATTGGCCCGTTGGTCAAGCGGTTAAGACACCGCCCTTTCACGGCGGTAACACGGGTTCGAATCCCGTACGGGTCACCATTCATGGAGGATTAGCTCAGCTGGGAGAGCACCTGCCTTACAAGCAGGGGGTCGGCGGTTCGATCCCGTCATCCTCCATTACTTTTGCCGGTGTAGCTCAACTGGTAGAGCAACTGACTTGTAATCAGTAGGTTGGGGGTTCAAGTCCTCTTGCCGGCACCAGTTTTAAATATGTGGAGGGGTAGCGAAGTGGCTAAACGCGGCGGACTGTAAATCCGCTCCCTCAGGGTTCGGCGGTTCGAATCCGTCCCCCTCCACCAGTTTATATAATATTAATTAAATGGACATATTTATAATGAATGTCTATTTTATTTCTTTACATAAAATATTGGGCTATAGCCAAGCGGTAAGGCAACGGATTTTGATTCCGTCACGCGAAGGTTCGAATCCTTCTAGCCCAGCCATATATCGAGCCATTAGCTCAGTTGGTAGAGCATCTGACTTTTAATCAGAGGGTCGAAGGTTCGAGTCCTTCATGGCTCACTTTCTAAAAAAGCTGTGTCATTAGATTGATTAATCAATCTAATGACACAGCTTTTTTTACTGTTTGATACGAATAAATATTCAGAAAAATGTCGAGTTGAGTCATACAAATTTTTTTAGTAAAATAACAGCAACAACAATAGAGGTAACACAAAGAGGAGTGGTATATATGAAGAAGAAAGTATCAATCATTGGGGTTCCTATGGATCTTGGTCAGCTTCGTAGAGGAGTGGACATGGGACCAAGTGCGATTCGTTACGCAGGTGTCTGTGAACGACTACAAAATTTAAGCATTGAAGTAGAAGACTGTGGAGATATCGAGATCAGCAGAAATTATTCAGTTGAAGATGAGAATACAAATTTAAAGAATTTGAAAGCGGTTGCAGAAGCGAGTGAACGGTTAGCTCAAAAAGTGGATCAAGTCATTGAGACAGATAGCTTTCCTCTTGTTCTTGGTGGGGATCATAGTATTGCGATCGGGTCGCTTGCCGGCATTTCTAAGCATTATAAAAACCTCGGTGTTATTTGGTATGATGCCCATGGTGATTTAAATACAGCTGAGACATCTCCATCTGGAAATATTCATGGTATGCCTTTAGCTGCTAGCTTAGGACTTGGACATAAAGATTTAACTAGCTTATACGGCTATGCACCAAAAGTGAAGCCAGAAAACATTGTCATTATCGGTGCTCGTTCTCTTGATGAAGGGGAAAAGGAACTGATTAAAGAGCAAGGCATCAAAGTGTATACGATGCATGAAGTGGATCGTCTTGGAATGACGACAGTAATTGAAGAGACGATCGCGTATTTGAAAGAAAAAACGGATGGTGTTCATCTGTCTTTGGATCTTGACGGACTAGATCCTAACGATGCACCAGGTGTGGGCACGCCAGTAATTGGTGGAATTAGCTATCGCGAGAGCCATTTAGCCATGGAATTGTTAGAAGAGAGCGGATTAATTACTTCGGCTGAATTTGTTGAAGTAAATCCAATCCTTGATGAAAAAAATAAAACAGCTGCCGTAGCAGTTGCTTTAATGGGTTCACTATTTGGAGAAAAATTATTATAATTAAAATCGGAAGTTTCGGCTAATTAAGCCGGACTTCCGATTATTTATTTAGTTCATATTCATTTAATAATTGATCTAGCTTTGTGCTAATTTCAAGTACTTTTGTATTTGAAAAAGATGTTTCCATAGCTAATAAGATCATCTCATTTCGGCAATTTTCAATTTCAGTTAAAATATCCTTATCTAATAGAATCATCTTTTTTCAACTCCGATCATTAAAAGTCTCCTATGTATATTTTACCTGCTTTCAAAAAAATGTAAACTTGTTTAAGAGCGTTCTGATAAAAAATTATGCTTTTTTTGAAACCTTTTTAAGTACATAATCGTATATAATGGTACCTGCCAGGGCGGAGGTAAAAGCAATGGAGTTAATCGTACAAAGAAGAATAAAGCAAGTATTAAAAGGCGATCAAAATGCCTTTGGAGAGATTGTAGAACTCTATAAAGATCAGGTGTATCAAATCTGTTTTCGAATGCTGTGGGACCGTCATGAGGCGGAGGATGCAGCTCAGGAAGCTTTTATTAAGGCTTTCATTAATATTCACTCCTATGATCCTAAGAAAAAATTTGCGACATGGCTTTATAGAATTGCCACCAATCTTTGTATTGATCGCATTCGTAAAAAAAAGCCGGATTATCATCTTGATGCAGAGATTTCTGGAACAGAAGGGCTCAATATGTATTCTCAAATTTCCTCGACAGAGAATCTTCCTGAAGAAGAAATCGAAAATTTAGAGCTGCAGGGGACGATTCAAGAAGCGATTTTAAAGCTTCCAGAAAAGTATCGTTCGGTCATTGTCTTAAAGTATATTGAAGAACTGCAGCTACAGGAAATTGCAGACGTTTTGGATCTGCCTCTGGGCACTGTGAAAACAAGAGTGCATCGAGGACGTGAAACGCTCCGAAAATATTTACGGAATTTGTAATCGAAGGGATGTGTGCGATAATGACTTCTTGTCCAAAACAAATTGTACAATTTATGCATAGATACCTAGATGGGGAGCTTGATGCCGAACAACAGAAAGAATTAAAGAAGTATTTAGATGATTGTCCCGACTGCAACCAACATTTTATGGAATTGAAAAGAACGATAGCCCTTGTTCAAAGTGCTTCTCATATTAAGGCACCAGAGGGGTTTACTGAACGAGTGCTTTTCGCCTTACCGAAAGAAGGAAAATCGATTGGAGTGAAACGTTGGTTTCAACAGCATCCGTTTTTTACAGCAGCTTCCCTATTTCTTGCACTAATGACAGGCGGATTCTTCTCGATGTGGCAACAGGACACAGACAATTTCGCTTTTACGAAGCATGATCAGTTAAAAGTAGAAAATCATACGGTCATTGTTCCAGAAGGAGAGACAATCCAAGGAGATCTTGTTGTGGAAAATGGGGACATCCGAATAGAAGGAGAAGTGGAAGGAAACGTCACGGTGATTAATGGTGATAAATATATGGCATCCGCTGGAAAAGTTTCAGGAGAAATCGAAGAAATAGATGAAGTGTTCGGGTGGATATGGTACAAAATGAAGAAAACTGTAGCTGTGATATTTAATTAAGGTATGAGTATACCTCAATACAGGGAGCGGTTTCGCTTCTTTTTTCGTTTTAGAATAGATTATGCTATAATATATGGGCTAAGAGAAACATACAGCCCTTATACGGCTATAGTAATTACATTATTGGAGGATGTAATATGCCGTTTTCAAACTACTTTGATGATTTTTCGTTGTTAGATTCTTTATCTAACATATTAGATATATTGCTTGTATGGTTTGTTGTTTATAAATTGTTAATGATTATAAGAGGTACGAAAGCGGTTCAATTATTAAAGGGAATCTTCGTCATTGTCATCATCAGAAGCGTGAGCGGGTTGCTAGGGCTTGATACGTTAAGCTGGCTTATGCAACAAGCGTTAACATGGGGATTTCTAGCGGTGATTATCATCTTCCAGCCAGAAGTAAGGCGAGCGCTTGAGCAGCTTGGGCGAGGAAGATTGTTTTCTCGAACGATGTCTCAAGAGGATGAAGATCAGCTGAAAATGATCGATGCACTTGTGAAATCAGTTGGTTATATGGCGAAGCGGCGGATCGGTGCTCTCATTTCAATTGAAAGGGAAACTGGTATGAACGATTATATTGAAACGGGGATTGCGATGAATTCAACGATATCATCGGAGTTGTTAATCAATATTTTTATCCCGAATACACCACTTCATGATGGGGCGGTTATTATTCAGAAAAACCAGATTTCAGCGGCAGGCTGCTACTTACCGCTTTCAGAAAATCCTTTTATTTCAAAGGAATTAGGAACGCGTCATAGAGCAGCTTTAGGTGTCAGTGAGGTAACAGATAGTATCACGATTGTTGTTTCTGAGGAAACGGGAGCGGTATCCATCGCCAAAAATGGTGATCTATATCGTGAATTATCCCCTGAAGATTTTAAGCAGCTGTTACAACATGATCTCTTAACCGTTGAAAAAAACGACTTCTCGAACCGGTGGATCTGGAAGGGGAGAAAGAGCAATGGATAATTTTGTAGATAGCCCGTGGTTTATGCGGGTGGTGGCTTTCTTGCTGGCGGTTCTATTATACACATCGGTCAACTTTAATGATTTTGAATTAAAGAAGAAGGTGGACAGGTCTGCTCAGGAAAGCACAGAAATCATTACTGATGTACCTGTTCAGGCTTACTATGATAATGAAAATTTATTCGTGTCTGGCGTCCCTAAAAAAGTCCAAGTCAAAATCGCTGGCCCAAAAAGCATTGTTCAATCCACCAAGCAAAGTAAGGATTTTGAGCTGTTCATTGATTTAACGGATTTGAGTATTGGAGAACATGTTGTCCAAATTAAGCATAAGAATTTTTCAGATAAGCTAGATGTGACGATTCAGCCTGAAAAAGTGAATGTAACCATTGAAGAAAAGGTATCTGATTACTTTATTGTGGACCCTGAGTTTAATGACAACATGCTAGCGGAAGGGTATCAAGTCGAGGACCTATCCGTTGACCCGCGCCGTGTCAAAATAACAGGTTCAAAAGAAGCTATTAATGAGATTGTTTATGTGAAAGCGACGCTCGATGTGAAGGAAAAAGTCGGTAAAGAAACAACGGGCACAGCTAAAATCAGGGTGCTCGATAACGAATTGAATAAGCTCGATGTCAAAGTAGAGCCAGAAACCGTGCAAGTTTCGATCTCTGTTAAGAACCCGAGCAAAAAAATCAAGCTGAATGTCTTTCCGAAAGGCACTCCACCAAAAGGAGTGACGATCACGGCCATCGAACCAGAAACGGATGAATTAACGATTTATGGGAAAGAATCCATTCTTGATGAGATGGAAGAACTAATGGTACCAATCGATGTGTCCGATGTAACGAAAGATACCACTATTAAGGTACCGATTGAACTAGGCGACGGTTTAAACTTTGCATCGCCGCAATTAGTGAAAGTGAAAGTATCAGTTGAAGGAAGTCCGGAAACTAAACCGGCAGATGAATCCAAGGAAGAGTAATTGGTGAAAAAAAGGAGAGAATCTATCAATGGGTAAGTATTTTGGCACAGATGGAGTCAGAGGAGTAGCGAATACTGAATTAACTTCAGAGCTGGCGTTTAAGCTAGGAAGATTTGGTGGATACGTATTAACAAAGAACGCAGAACGTCCAAAAATTTTGGTAGGAAGAGATACTCGTATTTCTGGACATATGCTTGAATGTGCGCTTGTTGCCGGCCTTTTATCTATCGGGGCAGAAGTAATGAGACTTGGCGTCATTTCTACTCCAGGTGTTGCCTATTTAACAAAAGCAATGGATGCACAGGCAGGAGTGATGATCTCTGCTTCTCATAATCCAGTTGCGGATAACGGCATTAAGTTTTTTGGATGCGACGGCTTTAAGCTTACGGATGAGCAAGAAGCAGAAATTGAAGCACTACTTGATAAAACAGAGGATACGTTGCCGCGTCCAACAGGTGGAGACCTTGGTCAACTAAACGACTATTTTGAAGGTGGCCAAAAGTATATTCAGTACTTGAAGCAAACAGTGGATGAAGATTTCTCTAATATCCATATTGCACTAGATTGCGCACACGGAGCGACTTCTTCTTTGGCGACGCATTTGTTTGCGGATCTTGAAGCAGATCTTTCCACAATGGGAACCTCTCCAAATGGACTCAATATTAACGATGGCGTCGGTTCTACGCACCCAGAAGCATTAGCTACTTTCGTAAAAGAAAAAGGCGCGAACATTGGTTTATCTTTTGACGGCGACGGCGATCGTTTAATTGCTATCGACGAAAAAGGAAATGTAGTAGATGGCGACCAAATTATGTTCATTTGTGCGAAATACTTGAACACAGAAGGTCAATTGAAGGATTCTGTCGTTGTTTCAACAGTAATGAGCAACCTTGGTTTCTATAAAGGACTTGAAGAATTAGGAATTGATAGTATACAAACAGCCGTTGGTGACCGTTATGTCGTGGAAGCGATGAGAAAGAATGATTATAATCTTGGAGGAGAGCAGTCCGGCCATATTATCTTCCTTGATTACAACACAACAGGAGACGGTTTATTAACAGGTCTTCAGCTTGTCAATATTATGAACATGACGAAAAAACCGTTATCTGAGCTTGCGGCAGAAATGAAAAAGTATCCGCAAATTTTAGTGAACGTGCGTGTATCAGATAAACATAAAGTAACAGAAAATGAAAAAGTAAAAGCAACCATTGAAGCGGTAGAAGCAGAAATGAACGGCAATGGTCGCGTATTAGTTCGTCCATCAGGAACAGAGCCACTTGTTCGTGTCATGGTGGAAGCAGTCACAGAAGAACAGTGCGCCGCATACGTGGAACGCATTGCTGTAGTTGTAAGGGAAGAAATGGGTTTAAACGAGTAATTTTACCATAAGAACAGGACAAAAGAGACGCGTTTGCGTCTCTTTTTCATATGCTATCAATAGTATGCGTTTACATTAAAAAAATGCATAAGAAGTTAGTTGACTAGAGGAAATCGATTAGTGTATGATTATCCTGCTTTGCTTCTATTTTTGTTTGAAAGGGGTGAAGTGACGAAAGAATTGTTTTTTAAAGCGCCTGAACTAGCGGGAGAGAGCCTGGCTAGTTGACGAGGAGGAGGTTTATCGAACGTTCGGCGGATGCCTCCCGGTTGAAGGTTGTACAATCGTTAGTCCTTTCTTAAAACATAAGGGCAACCTTATGCACAAAGGGAATGGAAACACAACCGAGAAAAAGAGAGAAGAGGAGAGCGGCAATGGAGCGCTCTGCTTGATTGCTTGCTTTCCTTCAAGGAGGAAACAACCCATGTGCGGAATCGTTGGATACATCGGATTAAACGATGCGAAAGAAATTTTATTAAAAGGTTTAGAAAAGCTTGAGTACCGTGGCTATGACTCAGCAGGAATTGCCGTAAGAAATGAAGAAGGCGTCCATGTCTTCAAAGAAAAAGGTCGAATTGCGGATTTACGAAAAATCGTGGATCTAAGTGTTACAGCCACAACAGGAATTGGACATACTCGCTGGGCAACGCACGGAGCGCCAAGCCAGCTAAATGCCCATCCTCATCAAAGCGTATCTGGCCGTTTTACTCTTGTTCATAACGGTGTGATCGAAAACTATGAACAATTGAAAAAGGAATACTTACTAGATGTTGCACTACAAAGTGATACGGATACAGAAGTGATTGTGCAGCTAGTACAAATCTTCTCAAACGAAGGCTTAGAAACAGAAGAAGCTTTCCGCAAAACATTAAATCTATTAAAAGGTTCTTACGCTTTAGCCCTTTTAGATCGTGAAGCGGAAGAAACGATCTTTGTGGCAAAGAATAAAAGCCCGCTTCTTGTGGGACTTGGTGAAGACTTTAATGTGGTTGCTTCTGATGCGATGGCGATGCTTCAAGTGACGGATCAATTTGTGGAACTCATGGATAAAGAAGTGGTCATCGTGACAAAAGAGCAAGTAACGATTAAAAAGCTTGATGGCGAAGTAGTAGAGCGCGCGCCTTACACAGCTGAATTAGATGCCAGTGATATTGAAAAAGGCACATACGCTCACTACATGATGAAAGAAATCGATGAGCAGCCGCTTGTGATGAGAAAAATCATTCAAGCATACCAAAGCGACCAAGGTGAGCTAACAGTCGATGAAGAGATCCTTGCTGCGTTAAACGAAGCAGATCGCCTGTATGTTATTGCTTGCGGAACAAGCTACCATGCCGGTCTTCTCGGTAAACAATACCTTGAAAAAATGGCGAAGATTCCAACAGAGGTACATGTAGCGAGTGAATTTGTTTACAATATGCCATTGTTATCTGCAAACCCATTATTTATTTTCATCTCACAAAGTGGTGAAACAGCGGATAGCCGTGCCGTATTAGTAAAAATTAAAGAACTAGGCTATAAAGCGTTAACGATGACAAACGTACCTGGATCTACACTATCTCGTGAAGCAGATCACACTTTATTGCTTCATGCAGGCCCAGAAATCGCTGTTGCCTCAACAAAGGCCTATACAGCTCAAGTCGCTGTACTCGCGATCCTAGCCAACGCAGCGGCCCAATCACGCGGTGGGAACTTAGAACTTAACCTTGTCAAAGAACTAGGCATAGCAGCAAACGCAATGGAAGTACTATGCGATACGAAAGACGAATTCGAACAAATCACACGTGACTACTTATCAACAACACGCAACTGCTTCTTCATCGGCCGCTCCATCGACTTTTTCGTTGGCCTAGAAGGCGCATTAAAACTAAAAGAAATCTCTTATATCCAAGCGGAAGGATTCGCTGGCGGAGAACTAAAGCACGGTACCATCGCCCTTATCGAAGACGGCACACCTGTTATCGCTTTAGCGACACAAGAAAGCGTCAACTTAAGCATTCGCGGAAACGTTAAAGAAGTAGCGGCTCGCGGTGCCAACCCATGCATCATCTCAATGAAAGGCCTAGAAGCCGAAGACGATCGCTTCGTCATCCCAGAAGTGCATGAGCTACTCACACCGCTCGTTTCGATCATTCCGTTGCAGTTAATTGCTTACTACGCGGCATTGCATCGCGACTGTGATGTCGATAAGCCACGGAATTTGGCGAAGAGTGTTACGGTGGAGTAAGGGATAAGATTCGGTTGTATAATTTGTGGATTTGAAATAAAGTTTAACCGTTTATAAAAAAGTTGCACCGTTTTGCCCCTTTGGATATTATTGTCTAAAGGGGTGTTTTTATGTCCAAAAGGAGAAGAACATCTGAAATAGAAAAGTGGATTAAGCAAGGTCGCGGGTCCGGCAGTGGGGGAGATTATAAACCTTGGTTGAAGATTCAAGATGTTTCTTCATTAGGTTGATCAACACGCTTGAAAGGGATTAAAACGAGCAGACAACATGAATTTTTATCAGATTTGGAACGAAACTGCTTTTATATAACTGAATATTCGGATTTTGTTATTGATATTAGAGAGCAATTTCCTTTACTACCGTTGGAAGAAACAATTGTTATCGCAGATGAATTAGGAGTTAAGCATCCTACAGACCCTAAAACGGGCGAACCGATTGTGATGACAACGGATTTTTTTATTGACCGTAGATAAAGGACAAGGGGTGTTTGAAGTCGCTCGTACAATCAAAATGAAAGATGATTAATAAAGAAACATATATTTGAAAAATTTGTAATTTAACAATAGTATTGGAAACGAAGAGAAATTGATTGGGGTATTGTCACAGAACTCGAAATACTTAAGATAATGGCTAGAAATATTAGCTATATTCATGATTATTTTGATATTAGATTCTACGATGCTTTTCAAGAAATGGATGCACAGTATATTGAAGATTTAGCATTAAATTTAATGCAACGGTTATTGAACAATGAGAGCAGTATTCTCCGCAGTGTTTAAGATATGATGCAAGAACTAAATTAACAAACGCAATAAATTTTGGAAAATCTAAAGGATTAACATTTGAAAGAGTTTTAATTAAGCCTACTCAAAAAATGGAAAAGCACTTAAAAACAGGAGTTATAGAGTTAGAAGGAACATCTTTAGCTAAATTTCATGTGGCTGTTACACGTGCAAAATATAGTGTAGGGATATTAAGTAGTATTTCAGAATGTCTGATTGATGGTGTAGAATTTTGTAGACTATAGATTTTGTTTTATAAGAATATAATTAAAAGGAGAATAATTATGGGTTATATAGAGATTAAAGGTTTGTTTGGAGATAGAAATGTCAGTTTTCGATTTAAAAAACCTTTACTAATATTAATAGGTGAAAATGGAATAGGAAAGTCTACTGTTTTAGGAATTATAAATAATATTTTGAATAAAAATTTAGATGGATTAAGAGAATATGAATTTGATTCAATAACTTTTAGGATATCTGATAGAACCTACGCTCTAAACAAGGATGATTTTAATTCGATAGTAAATGATTGGGAGTATCAAGAAGACTTCATCAATAAAATGACTCGTAATAGAGTTTTATTAAAAGATTTAGTTCAAGAAACGGAAATACCTTTACCTCGTTTAAGAAGATTATTAAACGAAGGAGAATTCGAAAGAATTTTACGTCAAAGAGAGAGTTTGCACAATAAGGGAATTAGTACGCCTGCTTTAGATTTCTTTTTTGATGAATTGTATTCTATAAGAGATCAAAAACATCCCATAATAAATAATTTCTTTGATCCAATTAGAAATTATTTTCTAGGAGAAGTATTATATTTTCCAACATATAGACGAGTTGAGGAAGAAGCATATAAATTAGGGCAAGGGATAGAAAGAGGATTAGAAAAAAATATTATTAAGTTTGGAATGCACGATGTTCAAAAGATATTTAAGGATATTACTGATTTAATTAGAAAAGAAACTATAAACGGTGTACAAAATGTAATGGATAATTTGTTTACAGAGTTAGTTTCTGAAAAAAATTTAGAAACAGAGTATAGTGTAGTTGAATTAAAAAATAAACGTGAAGATTTAGAAATTATTTTACAGCGTTCTCAGGATAGTTTACCGTTTTCTATGAAAGAAACGTTAGAAAAAATTGATGTGATTTTGGAAAAAGAAGTATTAACAGATAAAGAACAGTTTATATTATATTTTATCTCAAAGTATTTAAAAATTTATGAAGCGAGTAAAATTCATGATGAAAAGATAAATCAATTCATTAAAGTATGTAATTCATATTTTGAAGATAAATTTTTTATTTATGATTTAAAAGAAATTCAAATTATATTAGTTTCTAAATTTGATCCTACAAAAACTATAGAATTAAGAAGTTTATCTTCAGGAGAAAAACAAATAGTATCATTATTCGCTAAGTTATATTTAAGTGGAGTAAATAAATACGTATTACTATTTGATGAGCCTGAATTATCGTTATCTATAAAATGGCAAGAAAAATTATTAAATAATATACTCGAAACTGGAAAATGTGATTTTATGATGGCAGTTACCCATTCTCCATTCATTGTTTCTAAAAGTTTAAAAGAATATACACTTTCTTTTGGTTCTACAATAAAAAGAAAGAGAGAGTTTAATTAATGATGGATGAATTTTATGATGTATTTTTTGAAAAACAAGAAGAAGAATATGTAAAAGAGTTTGTATTTTTGAGTGAATATGATAATTTCAGTGGAGATATATATTGTATTTGCGAAGGGCAGGAAGATAAGCTATGCTATCTTCCTAAAATAAAGGGTATTCTAAGGAAAAATGTGAACATTTATGAAGTTGGAGGTAAAGATAACGTACTTGAAGTTTTTAAACATTGTGAAGAAAATGAAGGCTATGATTTAAATAGAATTATGTTTATAGTGGATAGAGATTTTGATGAACCAATAGAAAATGAAAAAATATATGAACTTCCTGTGTACTCAGTAGAAAATTTATATGTTACTTGCGATGTATTAAAAGATTTTGTTGAATTAACGATAGAAGTAAATAATCCAAAAACAATTGAAAAAATAATAAGGAATTATTTAGATAGAGAAAAAGAGTTTAATAATATTGTTCAAAAATTGAATATTTGTCTATATATTACTAAGAAATTATTTGAAAATCCAAACAGTGAAGATTTTATAGGTTATGAAGAATGTTATTTACCTACAATTGATGATAATGAAGTTAACAAGAGCATTAAAGTTAATTTAATAAAGGTGGAGAAAGATAGGGGGTTTGACAGTTTATTAGAAAATTATACTTTTATAAAACACGAAGATATAGAGAAAATGAGAACAGTTAAATTTTCTACAAGGAATTCCAGAGCGCAATATAAAGGGAAATATCAAATTTATTTTTTCCTTTCATATATAAAAGAGTTAATTAAAGATATGAATTTAGGAAAAGCAAAAGCTTCATATAGAATTTTAGCTGATAAAAATTATGGATGTGATATAGAATTAAAAGATAAGACATTGTTTAATATTTTATCTAATTATGTACAATTACCTTTATGTTTGGAAACATACATAAAAAAATTCTCTAGTGCAACAGAAGAAAACTTAAAATTTGTGGGTAATTTATAGAATAATCAATCTTTTTTACAAAACCTCACCCTACACAAAAACCAAACCCACGCGTTTTGATCAATCTTTGTTCAAAACGCGTGGGTTTTTTCTATTATAAAATCAATGTTTGCAGCATGCTTTTGATCAAACTTTATTCCAAACCAATACAACCTGCAGATTTGAAATAAAGTTTAACCGCTTTGCCCCTTTGGATATTTTTGTCTAAAGGGGTGTTTTTATGTCTAAAAGAAGAAGAACATCTAAAGTTGAAAAATGGGTTAAAGAAGGTCGTGGGACAGGGATCGGTGCAGACTATCAGCTGTGGTTAAAGATCCAAGACGTTTCCTCATTAGGTCGGTCAATGAGGCTAAAAGGTATTAATGTAGCTTTGAAATAAAATTGTACCGTTTAAAATAAAGTGTGATCAAAAATTCTGTACTGAAATGCGGGTTTTCTTATTCAGTAATCGAACGATTTAATTGAACAAGATTACATGTTAAAATTTATAAAACAGTATCGGAGAGATCACGTGAAATATACTTGTCCTTGTTGTGGTTATAAGACATTAGATGAAGAACCACCAGATACATATGAAATTTGTAGTATTTGTTTTTGGGAGGATGACGGAGTTCAATTTCGAGACCTTGACTACGAGGGTGGAGCAAACATTGTTTCATTAAGGCAAGCACAAAAAAACTATGTTAAATTTGGGGCATGTGAAGAAGACTGTATTGAATTTGTAAGAAAGCCTAAGAAAAAAGATTTAAAAGACCCTAATTGGAAGCCGTTATTAGATAAGAATTAGCATGAAAAAGTACATTGTTCAAAAATAATTTTTTATTTTAGGAGAGAATGATATGGAAGTTTTTGCAGAATATTTAGCGCATATTGATAACCCGCAACATCGGGAGCGAACGGAAGAAGTTTTGACTTGGGTAACTAAGAAATTTCCAAATTTAATGCCGAAAATTGCGTGGAATCAGCCTATGTTTACCAATCACGGCACATTTATTATTGGTTTTAGCGTAGCCAAACATCATTTGGCTGTTGCCCCTGAGAAGGCAGGGATTAATCAATTTTCTGAGGAAATTGTGCAGGCTGGCTATGATCACACCAAGCAGTTGGTACGTATCCAGTGGGATAGTCCGATTGATTTCTCATTACTTGAGAAAATAATCGAGTTTAATATTTTGGATAAGGCAGACTGTTCAACTTTTTGGCGGAAATAAAAAAATCGGATGATTGAGGGGTCGGTTCAATTAATTTTGATCAAACTTTATTCCAAACCAACACGAACATGCTACGACAGTTTAAAATGACCTAGTACGTGTTCAAAATAACGGTCCGTTTAATTGTGGGTCAGCTTATGTTATAATGAGAAACTTAGGATAATTACGACTTGTGCTCATAATTGAACGGATGCCAAGAAAAGCTTCCGCCTAGCGATAAAATATAGAGGTGTAAGAAAATGAATAAAAGATGGACGATCGGTAAAATTAAAGAATTTGTTGAGAACAATTCGGAAAGTAAGTTACTAACGACGGAATATCACGGTTTTTCTCAAAAGTTACTATTTAAATGTGCATGTGGTAGCAATTTTGAAAAAACATTTACGAAATTTAAAAAAAATAACCAACGCAAATGTGACGTGTGCCAACCGCCAAAAGCTTCACGCTAAACGAAGCGCCAACTTCTATTTAATAGAAGTTGGCGCTATTTTTATTGTTGATTGACACTTATATTCTCATCATCATTACTAATGGGTTTCGCATTTTGTTCATTTGTGTTATCCCCATATTGCTGGTTAATTTCTCTAGCTAACTCCTCTAAAAATTCATCAGATAAAAAGGGACTATTTTCTTTGACCATGTAAATCCTCCTTTGACGTTGGATCTCTCAAATATTTTTCTAAAGCATGAATGAATATCTACGTTACTAATATTTCCGTTTTCCTGGGTTTTAATCTTTTTTGTGATACAAGAAAAGTGATGTGTCTACATGTCTATTAACTCTGACTTGTAGGCACTTTTTTATTCACATAAAAATGTGGCTCTTTTTGATAAATGACTATTGATAGGGGAACATATAACTTATTGACACTATTTAGGTGGTGAGTAATTAATGATTTCATTCATAAAAAGGCTTTTAATCGGACGCCCTTTGAAATCCAATGAATTGGGAGAGCAGAAACTTAACAAAACAAAAGCATTAGCGATCCTTTCTTCTGATGCTCTATCATCAGTGGCATATGGTCCTGAACAAATTTTAATAGTATTGGTTACGGTAGGTGTAGCAGCATTTTGGTATTCAATTCCTATCGCAGTTGGAGTAGTAATTCTTTTAACAGCTCTCATATTATCTTATAGGCAAATCATCTTTGCTTATCCTCATGGGGGTGGAGCGTATGTGGTTTCAAAGAACAATCTAGGTGTAAATCCAGGCTTAATAGCTGGAGGTTCCCTGTTGGTAGACTACATACTAACTGTTGCTGTAAGTGTGTCTGCTGGCACTGATGCTATAACATCTGCCTTTCCCACTTTACATGGCTTTAATGTGGAGATTGCCATTGCATTTGTCATTTTTATTACGATTTTGAATTTAAGAGGAGTAACGGAGTCTGCTTCAATATTAGCCTACCCCGTTTACTTATTCGTTTTAGCGTTGTTCATATTAATTGGTGTGGGTATTTATAATATTCTAACGGGAGGAGTTTCGCCTGAATTACACACTCCAATAGGTACACCTGTAGCGGGAATCAGTTTGTTTATTCTTTTAAGGGCGTTTGCTTCAGGAAGCTCCGCCTTAACAGGGGTTGAAGCCATATCGAATGCCATTCCTAACTTTAAAGACCCAGCTCCTAATAATGCTGCTAAAACATTAATGGCAATGGGAGCCTTGCTTACCATACTGTTTTCAGGAATCGTATTTTTAGCCTATTATTATGGCATTGCTCCAAGTAGAGAGGTAACCGTTGTTTCCCAAATTGCTGAAGAAACTTTCGGACGGAACTTCATGTACTTTTTTATTCAAGGAACTACAGCATTGATATTAATCCTTGCTGCAAATACTGGTTATTCTGCTTTCCCATTGCTGGCGGTTAATCTCGCAAAAGATAAGTTTATTCCTAGGGTGTTTCTGATGAGGGGAGACCGATTAGGATATTCTAATGGGATCATCATACTTGGAATCGCTTCTATCATTTTAATCCTTGCTTTTCAGGCAGAAACAGAGCATCTTATTCCACTTTATGCAGTTGGAGTATTCCTTCCATTTACTTTGTCTCAGTTGGGAATGATGGTTAAATGGCTGCGAGAAAAGCCACAAGGGTGGATTCCAAAATTCATCATTAATACAACGGGTGCCGTTATTAGCTTTACAGTCACAATGATGTTCTTTTTAACAAAATTCTCACAGGTTTGGCCAATTTTAATTTTCCTACCTATCATTGTTTTCTTCTTTCATCGAATTAGAAAGCATTATGAAGCTGTTGGAGACCAACTTAGGCTCACAACTTGTGAATCATCTGTGACCATTGAAGGTAATGTTATGATCGTGCCTGTTGCTGGCATAACCCAGGTTGTAGAGAATTCCTTAAATTATGCTAAATCTCTTTCTCCTGAACAAATTATTGCTGTGTACGTGGCATTTGAGAGAGAAGACGAGAAGAAGCTTGAAGAAAAATGGAAGAAGTGGCAACCCGATGTAAGACTAGTGACACTGTACTCTCATTACAGAAGTATTATCAATCCACTGACCAAATTTGTTGATACTGTAGAGCATAAAGCAAGGGAAGGGAATTATAAGGTAACCGTTGTCATTCCACAATTTATTCCTAAAAAAGGTTGGCACAATATTCTTCACAACCAATCAAGTTTACTTATTCGTGCCTTCTTGTTGTATCGGAGAGATGTGGTAGTAACAACTGTACCTTATCATTTAAAAAAATAAAAAGCAGGGCTCCATGTAAAGGAATTTTATTTGTAATTGTTTTTAGATCTAAAAAACCAAGTAACTTGATTGCTGTTGCATCAAGATACTTGGTTTTTGTAAGTTAAATTATACAGTGACGATGATGGTTTGATATGCGAATTGAGCAAAATGTTGAGCTGGATAAACGTCTTGGGGGCAAAATAAACAACAGCCAGGAGATCAAACTTTTATCTCCAATAAGATTAAACGTCGTTTGCTTTTCTTTAAATAAAGAATCAATAACGACTGAAATGAACAACCAATTTCTTACTTCTTTAAATCAGCAAGGAAAAGTGCTTATGACACCAATGGTCTATAACGGTGTTCCCTCAATCCATGCTGTCTTTAGCAATTGGCGTACAGAGGAAAAAGATGTAGATATTATATGGGAAGTATTAGTATCAACAGTTTTTTAGGGAAAAAGTACTTTTTATTAATTGATTTATATATCTAAAGAACTAAAGAGTAAGAGAAATTTTTTGCCAAATGGCTCATTTTTTCGATTTAATACAATTAATTCTTCTAAAGGAAAATATTTTATAGGATACTATAAATATCTAATAAATAATTTTAGAATTAATGTAAGGAGCTAGGGGAATGAAAATTAAAAATAAGATGAAAATCGCCGCAATTGTTTTGGCGGGTGGAACTCTTGCGGCTTGTGGACAATCACCAAAGGACCAATATATTAGTTCAATGGAAAAAGTGAATGAAGCGGAATCAGGAAAATTTGAAATGTCAATTAAAGATTTTGCTGTTTCAGGTGATGGTCAAACCCAAGCAGTGGCCAACATGCTGAAAAATCAATTAAATGACATAAAATTAACAGGTAATTATGCAATGCCGGATGATGGAAAAGAATATTCGATGGACTTCAGTGTAGACGCACTAGGTCAAAAAATTGGGTTTGAAATGCTTGGTAATCAAGAAAATGCTTATTTATCAACGGGATATGTTACGTCTATGGTGGACATAGTTAACCAGTTTAGCGGTGGTCAAGCAACTGTTGATGATACGAAATTGAAAGAAATTGAAGGTAAATATATTGACTTAAAAGCAGTAGCAGAAAGTGAAGATACGAGTGGTGCAACTGGCACAGAGAAGTTAGAAGATTTAGATTTAAAAACAGCCATACAATATCAAAAAGACTTGCAAAAAGAATTTATCAAATATTTAGAAGATGATGTGGATGATGAACGCTTTACGGAGAAGGAAGGTAAGCTATCATTTACAATAAACAAAAAAGATTTAGAGAAACTTGATGGCATTCAAGAGAAACTAGTGGAGAAAAACAAAGACTATAAGCAGTACACATCTGATGTCGCTACGACTTTAAAAGACGTAGATAAATTGGACATCAAAACAGTAATTGATGAAAAAACGAATAAGCAAACATATGACGTCAATATTGAATCGAAGGAAAATGACATTGATTCCTACTCCTACAAATTCCATATTGTAAATACACCTTCTGATAAGGCTAAAGATGTAAAAATTCCATCAAAGGATCAACTTGTATCAAAGGAACAATTAAATGAAATTATGGATGCTGCTGCAGGAACAACAAGTTTGGACGCAACAGGTACTGATTCAACAGTTGTTAAATGGACAGATGCTGAATTTAACCAAGTGATGAGTATTGTGAAACAAAACGAGGGAAGCTATAACGCTGAACAAAGTAAGCAAATTTTAGAACAATATAAAGTATATATGACAGACGAACAATATAAAGCAATGGAACAGGAATTGTCTAAATAACGAACTGCGCCTTTATTGGTGGCGTGATGTTGAAAAAAGTGCTGCGGAAACAATGATCCGCAGCGCTTTTTTATGTTAGTGGTTTCATAATCAAAACTTAAAAGTAACGAAGCAGGGTAGTTCAACAAGGGATATAATTATTATTAACGAGTTAAGGGGGGAATCAATTGTCGAATGAACACCTTAAAGATAAATATAGTAAGACATTTAAAGTAGTCGAAAATGTAGTTAATGAATGGGACCCAGTTGATTTATTGGCTATTGATTGCCCAAATGACGAGTATGACTTTGAGATTCAAAGAATTGTATCTGCAACTCTTAGTGTAAATAACGCTGAGGAATTGGCTAAGAAAATCAACGACATTCTATATAAAGCTTTTGAAGAAAATTTTAAAAAATCTAAAGATTGTTTAAGGATTGCTGATAAGATTTTTAAAAAGATAACTACTTGACCCTCACGCTACGTATGGGTGTCAAAATCCGAACAAAATGATAAGAGTTCTAACGGGAAGGGTGTTGTTTTAAACTTTTCTGTGGAAGATGTTGATCTATATTCTAAAAAAGCAAGTACGGCCAATGCCATAGTTGTAGAAGGTCCTATTGATCGTCCTTGGAACGCTCGTGAGCTTGTTTTGAGAGATCTTGATGGGTTATCTAATAACACTTTGAATAGACAGGGAGAAGGCTTTTGATGATGTTATAAGCCAAGTTAAAAATACATTTTAGGTATCTCAAAAGTGATGGGCTTCCTTGCCTAATCATTGTGAAATCCCCCCTGCCTTGCGTGACAGGGGGGATTCTTTAACTATTATTTAGCTTCTTTTAACAGATCCGGAGCCTCTTCTTCTTTTTTATTATAAAACAGGAAGTAAGTTCCTATAACGAGAATTGTCAAAATGGTAGTCAGGAAGAATTGCAAACGCATCGAACTAATAAAAGCCTGAGCGACAAAGACACCAAATAATACAAGAATAGTTGCATAGCTTAAGTAAGGGAATAGCCACATTTTTATTTTAAGTGCCACTGGGTTTGTTTTTTCTAGGTTTCTCCGCAAACGAATATGGGAAATGGCGATAAAAATATACATAACAATCGTTACGCCGCCTGAACTATTAGCCAAAAAGGCAAATAAAGTATCAGGAGAGATAAATTTAAACAGGGTGAATACATAAGAAAAAAATAAACTTGCTACTAATGCCCAAATTGGAATCCCTCTTTTGTTGACTTTGGACAGGAATTTAGGAGCAGATCCTTGTATCGATAAAGAATACACCATGCGGGAGCTCGTATAAAGTCCTGAATTCAAAACAGAAAGTAAGGAAATAAAAATAACGAAATTCATTACTTGTCCTGCAGCAGGGAGGCCTGCCATATCAAATACACTGGCAAAAGGAGTCGCGAGCAAGTGTTCGGAATCATGTGGAATTATCATGACAATCACAGATACCGATCCAACAAAGAAAAGAAGAAGGCGCCAAACTACAGCGTTTATTGCTCTTATGATGTTTTTTTCTGGATTTTCTGATTCACCAGCTGCAATGGCCGCAACCTCGCTTCCAGATAGTGAGAATGTAATAAAGACGACTCCAAGGAGCACTGGCATAACACCATTAGGGAAAAAGTTATCCATTGTAGCCAGAGACGACAAGCTTTGGGCTTCAACACCAGGAACAAGACCAAAAATGATGGCCACACCTAAACCGAGGAAAATAATGATGGCTGCTACTTTAATAGAGGCTAGCCAGTATTCAAATTCTCCATAAACTCTAACTGAAAACATATTTGTAAGGGCCATTAAAATAGGGAATATTATGCTTGGTATCCAAGCAGGTATGGAAGGTATCCAGTTATTAACCATCTCTCCTAATAACGTAGCTTCAATTGTAATGATGATGACCCAGTTGAACCAGTACAGCCAACCAATCGTAAATCCAGCCCAAGGACCCATCGCCTGATGTGCATATGCCGAAAAGGAACCACTAACAGGATTTACAACGGCCATTTCACCAAGCATCCTCATGACAAGAACGATCAACAATCCTGCAATAATATAAGAGATTAATGCCGCAGGCCCTGCAGACATGACCATTGTACCGCTTCCTACAAACAGGCCTGCACCGATTACTCCGCCAATAGAAATCATTGTTACATGTCTTGTTTTAAGACCGTGTTTTAAATCATTATTTTGATGCGCCAATCATATCACCCACTCTATAATTTTTACGTTTGTCTCACTTTTACAAAATTTCATATGTTAAAGGCTTGATAGCTCTTAACATATTGTTTGTTGCAACACTGCACTCTGATAGAAATACCCCTCTACAATTACGAGCCTACGCCTAATTTAATCGTCAATAAAATTGAACGAACCATTATAAATAGAGTTAATGTTTATAATAATAGTAATGTTAAGAAAATTTTTAGGGCAACTCTGTGATAAATCTTCCAGTTTATTCTCATGCCCCCTTTTGATCATCAATTGATGGTTTAAAGCTCACTGGAAGTATACAAACATTCAGTCCAAAGTTTATTCATTGTTATTTTTGGACCAGGTTACAGATTTGCCCGCTTCTTGATTGGAAGAAAGAAGACCGTGTTAACTACACAGGTAAAAACTCTATCTTTTTTCATTTAAGCGTTTTCAAATCAACTTAAAGCAGATTGCCTTATATTTTATAAGCAAGATACGTGCCAACATGTATTTCCCTAAAATTCGGCACTTTAATAGTAAATGTGACAAAAGTGATTCGTTTTTGAATCGAATTTGGAGGTTTTTTGATTCATTTCTTGATTATTGATACAATTTTGAATTATATTTTAATTATAAGCGAAAACAACAGAGAGATTAGTCGAAAAAGCAAGAAGAAGGAGCATTCTTATGTCTATTGCAGATATTATTTTAGAACAAATTATACAGACTTCTAATAACAATATTACAATTACCGACGAGAAGGGGATCATTTTATACACTAACAATGATCATTGGTCTATTTATGACGCAGAACCAAAAAATTATATCGGGGAATCTGTTTTCAAACTTCAGGAACAAGGGGTACTTACCCCGTCTATTACAGCAGCAGTACTTGATAAAAAACATCCTACCAAAATCATGCAGCATACAAAGAGAGGCAAAATTATTATGTCAACGGCTTACCCAATTTTTGATAAGAGCGGAGGCATTATTCGAGTCATCAGTTATGCCATTGACCAAACAGAAATTAGTAATCTTCAAGATCAATATGAACAATTAGAGAGGAAATTAAAAGGCTACCAGACAGAGGTAGAGGAACTGAGAGGGAAAAAAGAGACTCATTATCGCAGCAAGGAAATGCAGCAAATCTTAAAAACTCTGCAACGGGTGGCCAACGCGGATGCCACTGTTTTAATGACAGGGGAATCCGGCGTTGGAAAGAGTATGCTTGCTCGGAACCTCCATACTTATGGAAATCGCCAAAAAGAGCCGTTTATTGAAGTCAATTGCAGCACGATTCCTATAAATTTATTTGAATCAGAAATGTTCGGTTACGAGTCTGGATCATTTACGGGGGCTCAAAAAAACGGAAAACAAGGTTTGATTGAACAAGCTCACAATGGAACATTATTTTTGGATGAAATCGGAGAATTGCCTTTGGCTATGCAGGCAAAATTGTTAAAAGTGCTGCAGGAAAAAAAGTTCATGAGAATAGGAGGGAACGAAGAGCACTGTGTTGATTTTAGGCTGGTGGCAGCTACCAATAAAGACTTGGAGAAGATGGTTCAAAAAGGTGAATTTCGTCTTGATTTATATTATAGATTAAATGTAATTCCGATTCATATTCCTTCATTACGGGATCGAAAAGAAGATATTTCTTTATTGATTAATCATTATGTAGAGTTAATTAACAGGAAATATAAAACTACAAAAAAATTACACTCCTCAACGTACGAAATCCTGCTTAAATACAGATGGCCCGGCAATGTCCGTGAATTGGAAAACTTAATTGAGCGGCTTATTTTAACGTCTGAGGAAGCTATTATCTGGCCGAATTCTCTTCCTTCTTCCATTCTTGGTCAAGAAACAATAAATGGGGAGGAGGTTTCTCTCATTGAACAATTCGTCATTGAAGACCACAATTTAAAAGATGTAATGGAACGTGTGGAAAAGCTAATGATTTCTAAAGCTCAAAAACACTGTAAATCAACCTATGAGATGGCTGAATATTTAGGGATTAGCCAACCATCTGTCGTTCGTAAACTAAAAAAATATAAAGAGCCCATGCAATAGGTGTCTGCGAATAATAAAGTTGTTTGAAAACATGGTATAAAATTAGGGTTTTATACCATGTTTTTTCTTTTAAAAACCAAATTGAAATCTGCTGGATAAGAATTCATTTTGATTAATCTTTCTTCAAAAGACTTTATTACAAATCCACAGTATGCTAATATCATAGTATAAAATAGACAGGCAGTCGGTCTGTGAAGGAGAGTTGTAAAAATGAGAGTTACAAAAAAAGCCGAGGAACGCAGGAACGAAATTCTTGACGTAGCTGATGAGCTTTTCGGTCAGAAGGGCTTTGATGGTACAAGTACGAACGATATTCTCGAAAAAGTAGGAATTGCGCGGGGAACATTGTATCATCACTTCAAATCGAAGGAGGATATTATGGATGCGCTGATTGAGCGGTATAGTATCCGTCTTTTAGAGACGGCGCAGAAAATTGCCGCAGACAAGAGCATACCCGTAGTCGACCGCATTATCCGCGTTGTCATGTCACTGAACATAAGTGGAGGAAGCAGCCAGGAAATGATGGAGCACATTCACAGGCCGCAGAACGCGCTTATGCATCAGAAAATACAAAAGGTCATAATCAACGGAGTTCCACCGATACTGACGGGAATAATTCGCGAGGGCATTGAGCAAGGACTATTCAGTACGCCGTATCCGTATGAATGCATGGAAATGGTTGTCGCATATACGAACACCGTTTTTGATGGTGATATGGTTAATATGACGAATGAAGAGCGTGCTTCACGTATAAAGGCGTTTATTTTCAACGTAGAAAGGCTGCTTGGTGTTGAAAGCGGAAGTCTTATGTACATGATGAAGATGTTTGATAGCGGAAATAAGCTTGAAAGCAGAGATGACTTATGTATTACAGAATAATCCGTAATGACATTTTAAAAAGCAAACTGATAACACTGACAACAACAATATTTATCGCTGCCGCGGCTATGCTTGTTGCTCTCTCGGCGATACTTGTCGTAAATCTTTCGGGCGCGATAGATACACTTATGAAGCAGGCACAGACTCCGCATTTTATGCAGATGCATTCGGGTGATATTGATACTGTACGGCTTGCGGATTTCGCGGAGCAGAACAGCCAGGTTGATGAATTTCAGGTGGTTGAATTTCTCAATGTTGATGGTGCGCAGATTGTAATTGATGGAAAATCGCTTGTGGACAGTATTCAGGATAATGGTTTCAGCACACAGAGCGAAAAATTTGATTATCTCCTTGATCTGGACGGAAACGTTATAAATGTATCGGATGGGGAGATTTATGTTCCGGTAGGTTATATGAAGGACGGCACGGCAAAAATTGGTGACAAGGTTGTGATAGCCGGGAAGAAATTTACCGTTGCGGGATTTCTTCGCGATTCACAGATGAATTCGTTGCTTGCCTCGTCAAAGAGGTTTCTTGTGAGCGAAAATGATTATGAGGCAATACAGGCTTTTGGAAGTACGGAATATCTGATTGAGTTCAGATTAAAGGACTCGTCTGAAATAGGCGCATTCGAAACTGCTTACACTTCCGCAGGACTTGAAGCAAACGGACCAACAATTACATATCCGCTTTTCAAAATGCTTAATGCCATTTCCGATGGGTTGATGATTGCAGTCATACTTCTTGTTAGTGCGCTTGTTGTTGCTATCGCATTTATGTGCATACGCTTTACGCTTCTTGCGAAAATCGAAGACGACTACCGCGAAATAGGTGTTATGAAGGCTATAGGGCTACGTGTTTTTGACATAAAAAAGATTTATCTTGCGAAATACGCGGTGATTGCAGCAGCTGGCTGTATTCTCGGATTGGCACTTTCATTTATGTTCAGGGGCATGCTTCTTGAAAATATACGGCTTTATATGGGGGAAAGTGAAAATTCTTCTTTCGATTTATTTTTCGGAATAATCGGTATATTGATTGTGTTCCTTGCAATTATTTCCTATGTAAACAAAGTGCTGAAACGCTTTCGAAAAATATCAGCCGCGGAAGCAATACGCTTTGGCACTTCACAGGAAAAATCCGCGGGCGCAAAACATTTTTGCCTGAGCGGAAACAGGCTGCTTAACACGAATATTTTTCTGGGTGTAAAAGATGTTCTTGCAAGAAAAAGTCTTTACGCCACAATGCTTGCGGTGCTTGTGATTTCGACATTTATCATTATTGTTCCACAGAACTTGTACAACACTATTTCCTCAAAAAGCTTCATCACATATATGGGGATAGGAAGTAGTGATATGCGCATTGACATTCAACAGATCGACAATATTTCTAAAAAAGCAGCGGAAATTGTAAAGACGCTGGAGCGCGACAGATCTATATCTAAATATGCTGTGCTTACGACCAAAACATTTAAGGCAAAGACGGAGGACGGATCGGAGGAAGGAATAAAAATTGAGCTTGGCGACCATTCAGTATTCCCAGTAGAATATTCCGAAGGCAGAGCACCCGTCACAGAAGACGAAATTGCACTTTCAGCTATTAACGCTGATGAGCTAGGCAAAAAGGTCGGTGATGTTATTACGTTGGTGATTGAGGGGAAGGAGAAAAATCTCACGGTATGCGGAATTTATTCCGACATTACTAACGGTGGCAAAACTGCAAAGGCTGTGTTCCCCGACAATTCGGCGGATATTATGTGGTGCGTTATTTACGCGGAGCTTTCGGATCAATCTCTTGTCGGAGAAAAGACTTCGGAATATGCGGACGAGTTCAATTTTGCAAAGATTTCGGGCATTGATGAATATATTACACAGACATTCGGCTCAACCATAAGCTCCGTTGGAAAGGCCTCGAATGCTGCAATTGTCATTGCGCTGATTATAACGGTATTGGTTACACTGTTGTTTATGAAAATGCTTATCGCAAAGGACAGATACTCCATTGCCGTAATGAAATCGTTAGGTTTTACAAACTCGGATATTACAATACAGTATGTTTCGCGTTCGGTATTTGTTCTGATGGTTGGAGTGGTTCTTGGGACGCTTCTAGCAAACACTCTCGGAGAGGTACTTGCGAGCGCGGTTATCTCATCGTTTGGAGCGTCGTCGTTTGAGTTTATTGTTAATCCACTTCCTGCGTATCTATTATGTCCATTGATGATGATATGCTCAGTACTTATCGCAACAATGATCGGCACATCGAGTGTGGGACAAATAAAAATATCTGAAAATATGAAGGAGTAAATTATGAAGAAGATTATTATTGGTGAAAATATAGTGAAATCTTTCAGAGTAGGAAATGAAAAGCATAATGTTCTCGATGGCGTGTCCGTTGAAATAAACGAGGGAGAGTTCGTTTCAGTTATGGGACCTTCGGGTTCAGGAAAATCGACACTGATGCATGCGATGAGTGGAATGGACGACATTGACGGCGGAAAGGTTTCTTTTGACGGCAGGGATCTATCAGCACTTAGTGAAAAGGAACTTGCCGACACGCGTAGAACAAAAATGGGATTTGTTTTTCAGCAGCCGACTTTGCTTAAAAACCTGAATATTCTTGATAACATCATTCTTCCTTCAATGCGGGATAACAGAAAAAGCGCTGCGAAGATTACCGAAAAAGCAAGAGTACTTATGAAGAAGGTTGGTATTGCAGAACTGGAAAAGCGTGATATTACACAGATTTCGGGAGGACAGCTTCAGCGTGCGGGAATATGCCGCGCACTTATTAGCAATCCTAAAATTATCTTCGGTGACGAGCCGACTGGCGCACTTAACTCAAAATCCGCACAGGAAATTATGGACATAATTTCTGAAATTAACACAGAAGGTGCTGCGGTTGTGCTTGTAACTCACGATGCCAAGGTTGCAGCTAGGACTGAGCGTATTATGTTTATGTGCGATGGAAAAATCGTGAGCGAAATGCGATTTAAGAAATTCAGTGGCATAGATATGGATGACAGGATGAAAAAAGTCACGGCAAAAATGCAGGAAATAGGAATATAATATGGTGTTTCACCATCAAAATTTTTACTGATATATGAAGCAGGGGAATGTAGTAGGAGAAGAACATTTTGATAAAAAGCCTACAGGGCTCTGACCATCCGATCATGCCGGAGTTTAGGAATTTTATTCTTTTTATTCCGTTAGTTTCTCCCTATATACCTTCAAGTAACAACTCTTGTTCAAGAATAATATGGAAATAACAGTGAACTATATGCGATAATACAATTGAAGAAGAAAAACATATTGACAAACACTGGTATCGATATAAATAAATTAAATTATAATGATTTAGGTGATAGAAACATGATGGATCCAATATTATTAGTTGATGATGAAGATGGTTTACTTGATATGTTAAGTATTATGTTGCAAAAAGAAGGCATTATGGAAATTGAGTTTGCCACAACTGGCAAACAAGCACTTGAAAAACTAAATAATTTTCGTTATTCCTTAATCGTCCTAGATATTATGCTTCCAGATATAGATGGATTTCAAATTTGTCAAGAAATTAGAAAAATAAGTGATGTTCCAATTTTATTTATAAGTGCACGTACGTCAGATATTGATAAATTAACTGGTTTAAACATAGGCGGAGATGACTATATTACTAAACCATTTAACCCGCTTGAAGTAGTAGCACGTATTAAAATTCACTTGCGTCGACAAGCTTTGAATCTACAATCACATAAAAAAACATTAGATGAATATAATTATGGATATCTTATCCTATCCAAGAAAACGGGAGAACTATTTGTAAAAGGAAAAAAAGTACTGTGTCCTGCAAAGGAGTTTGAACTGTTATCCTTTTTTTGTGCGAATCCTAATCAAGTGTTCTCAGCTGAACAGCTATATGAACAGATATGGCAGCAATCAACAGGCTTAAATGATCGAAATACAGTCATGGTTCATATCTTGCGTCTTAGAAAAAAAATTGAGGAAGATGTCAAAAACCCGAAAATAATTATGAATATAAGGAGCATTGGTTATAAATTTATTCCTCCAAAGCTGGAGGGCATATGAAAGTAAAAATAAAATTATCTCTACATTTTCTTGGAAGTTTGATTATCTTGTTCATCTTTGTGTTATGTATGATTATTCTATTTACAACTTTTTTTCATCATACAATTATTTGGTACACTTCTGATGAGTATATTGCCACATACATTGTAGATCAAAAATTATTGCCTATACTGCCTTATCTAGCAGTGGTTATATTCTGTTTGCTTTATGGCTGGTGGATAGGTTCAGATTTTTTTTACTTATTAGAGTGGATACTATTATTATCAAAGGGTGTATATCAAGAACCAATTAGAAAGAGGAAAAAAACTAACAATAGACAATATAAAAAACCAAGATTTAGTGTTTATCAAGATATATTTATTCAACTTAGAACCTTAACGGAGATATTAAAAAGAAATGACTTAGAAAGAAAAGAATTAGAAAAAATGAGAAAAGAGTGGACAGCCGGGGTATCTCATGATTTAAAAACTCCTCTTACTTACATAAAAGGATACTCGTATATGTTATCTTCTACCAAACACGAATGGAGTGAGAAGGAAAAACAAAAGTTCACCTCTCTAATAAGAAAACAAGCCATCCATATGGAGAATATAATTGAAGATCTAAATACAGTTTTTCATTTTGACCATGGACAATTCCCTTTAAATTTGAATAAACAAGACATTTCTCAATTTATTTATGGCATAGTCATGGAGATGACAGAAACTCCGATTGTTAAACAAAAAAATATTTCAATCGGGATAAATACAACTCGATCCGTGCTCTTTACTTTCGATGAACAGATGCTGAGACGCGCTATGAATAACCTTTTAATGAATGCCATCATTCATAATCCTAATGATACTGAAATTATGATATCAATTGAAAAAAGTGATAAATTGGAAATTGAAATTTCAGATAATGGTGTAGGAATGAATAGCGAAACTAGGAAAAATTTATTTAATCGATATTATAGAGGAACTTCAACCAAAATACCTTCTGAAGGAACAGGATTAGGTATGAGTATTGCTAAGCAACTTATTGAAGCTCATCAAGGTTCTCTTTCTGTTGATAGCACTTTAAATAAAGGTACTGTTATTCATATCAGTTTTAAGTTGGATTTTAACTAATTTCTCCAAGTATATTCCTAGTTTTATTTACATTCATATCTACAAAACTTATGGAAATGCTCTCTAACGAGGCATTTCCATAAGTTCTAACTTCTTTAATCCCACCACGTTAAATATCTATTATGTTTTCCTCAAAACGTTTACTTACAATAAAGAAATAGATATTTACTATCATTATTAAACCTAAAATAAATACAGGATAATTATATATGTTCTGTATGGAACCATTCATGTCGGTGAACCCTATAGTTACCAATTTAAAATCAATTGTCGTTATCCCTATATCATCTGTAATCATTTTATACACCGCAGATGCCTGAAAATAATTCCAAAACATAGATAGTACAGCAATAATCATTAAAATGATATTAGTAACAAAAGCTTTTTTTGTCATTTTTATACCCCTTTCAAGTTAAAGAAAAATAGTTTTAATTAATATCTTTTTTATCAAATGTAACTACTCCTAAAATTGTTGCTAGACTAAATATCACTAAATTTATTGATAAAAAGAACAATAAAGAGCTGATCCCTACTTCATCCGGTGAAGACATAGCAAGAGTGGGTTGTGCCCAAGGATAAAAATTCCCCCATTCAGCCCCTGCTGCTATAAACGCTACCAAAGTAAGTGCAACATTTATTGCTATCGGTGTAACAAAGCTCTTAATTTGTGATGTCATCCAAAGTTGAATAGCCACTAAAGCACAAACTGCTAAGAACCCGAGACCAAGCACTTTAAATAAGAAAAACCATGGTATAGAATCTTGGAGTCCAAGTAATAATCCTGTGATAACAAACTCCGATATTAAAATCAGTTGCGTTAATAACACTAGAAATAAAATAATAATCATTTTAGCTATATAGATTATTACCCTTGAGGGAGGTAATGCCAACATTAGCTTCCAACCCCCTCCAGAATTTTCATTTCTACAACTTAAAGAACAATAAAATCCTGATAGAATAGGTAACATTATCATTCCATAAAAAAGTGATGCTTGTGTCCATGCTTCTGTCCATTCATTATCATCTTTTTGCACTAACATATCTTGATAAGTAAAAAAATTATTATAACCCAGCAAACAACTAACAAGTGGGACTATTATTAATACCACCCAAAGCCATTGTCGCTTTAACTTCATATATTCAATAAAAACCATTGTCTTTATCAATCCCATTCACCCTCTATCTTATCTCATTTCTCTCTTACTAAAGTGAATCATACCGCTCGTTAGGAAGAATATTCCGACAATAAAACTCATAATGAAAAAAAATGATAAATCTGTATTAGTAATTACTTCGTTAAATTTATCAGATGGTAAGATAGGAGTCCCCCAAATTGGATATACCCAAAATAACCATTTTATATTCTGAAGGAAAAATCCAGAAAGCGTGAATATTACCCCTAAAGAAATAGAAATCATTTGGTTCTCACAAACCATTGATATCCAAAGCTGAAAAGCCATTAATGGAAAAGATACAATATAGGGGTAAAAGGCTTGCTTTAAAATTAAACCCCATGGTATAGGGCCATTAAAGTCCAAAAAAAGACCAATAAAGAGAATAGATCCTACAATACAAGTAGCTGAAAACACACAAAGTACAAGTAAATAAATAAATTTAGATAAATATATAGAATATCTAGATATAGGTAAAGATAATAGAATATTCCAAGTATTCGCTTCATGTTCTATATTGACTATTTTAGAAGCAAATATGGTAATACTTAAAGGAACCATTATGAACATAGACCAATGACAACTAATAACAAGAAAAGACCAATCACTAGTATGTAATTCTTGTGCCATTTCCCTATTAAAATCTAATCTGAAATAAAAATCTGAAAAATTCATGAGAAAAACAAATAAGGGAAACGTTGAAGCAATCAACAATAACTTCGAACGTTTAAACTTTAACCTATCTCCTATAATGACTTCTCTCATGAATATTCCCCCTTAATAATGTTAAGAAAGACATCTTCAAGAGAAGACTTTACTTCTTCAATCCTGTATACCGAAAGATTAGACTCAACCAAAATATTATTCACCAAAGAAATATGTTTATCATCAGTTTTATTTAAAATCAAATTACTGTTATTATCCACTTGGATGTTGTAATCGAAATTATTTTCCAAAATAATTTTAGCTTTACTAGCATTATCCACACGTACTCTAATATGTGAATCGCTCTTATTACGTAATACTTCTATGGAATCTTGGAAAATTAGATTTCCTTCAGAAATAATTCCTACCTGTGTAGCCATTTGATCAATTTCACTAAGTAAATGACTAGAGATTAGTATTGTTATCCCATCAGAATCCGGGAGACTTTTAATTAAATCACGAATTTCATGGATGCCTGCCGGATCTAAACCATTTGTAGGTTCATCCAAAATAAGTAATTCAGGTTTTCCTAAGAGTGCTATTGCAATTCCAAGTCGTTGTTTCATTCCTAAAGAATATTGTTTAACTAATTTATTTTTAGCCTTTGTTAATCTAACAATATTTAATACCTCTTCGATTCGTTTTTCTGATACATTAAGCATACGTTGTATAATTTTAAGATTTTCATAACCTGTTAGGTGACCGTAATACGAGGGTGATTCAACCAAAGCACCAACTTTTTTTAATATATGATTTCTATTATTATCTAGTTGTCTTCCGAATAAAGTGACCGAACCAGATGTAGCCTTTATTAATCCTAATAACATTTTTATAGAAGTAGTTTTTCCCGAACCATTAGGTCCTAAAAAACCATAAATCTCTCCTTTCTTAACTTGTAAATTTAAATCCTTTACAGCATATGTTGTTTTATACTTTTTACACAAACTAACAGTTTCGACTATGTTATCGCACATCATGAGCACCTCCAATGACAGTATACAAATTGAAATAAAAAACAATCTTAACTTTATATTAATTGGGTCTTAACTTTTATAAATATAAAATCAACAACCTTTGTTTTGGAAATAGGCGCTAATAAACTAATGATTGCGGAGGAAAAAATGGACATTTCGCAACCTTGGCAATTAGGTAATAGCTTTTCATTGTGTATTCAATTTAAAGATAAAAGTGTTATTCATAATCACGCGTGTTGATTAGCCAAATTTAGGCAGACTTCTCCCGTCATGATCAAAATAGTGATACAGAAATAAGACCATCTGATTCCATCAATGAATGGTTTTAGCTCTTCATCAGGAATAAACTTTTGAATCAAATTCGGGCACATAGTATTCTGTTTCATAGGGGACACCTCTTCTTGTTCATGTTTGATCGTACTTACACTTTACAAGAGGGCGTCCCTTTTTTTCGTCTTTAAAAAAGATTGCATTGATTTACAATATATAATCATGTATATTGTGAATATAGTATATATACAATATTCCTTAAAAGAGGTATTTGCATGCAAATTATTATTTCGAATAATTCGAAGGAACCTATTTATGAACAAATTAGTGTCCAAATAAAAAACCTTATCTTACTGGGGGATTTAAAACAAGGAGATGCTCTTCCTTCAATGCGTAAGTTGGCCAAAGATTTACGAATCAGTATTATTACAACGAAAAGAGCCTATGAAGAACTTGAAAGAGACGGTTTTATTTATTCCATTGTCGGAAAAGGTTCCTTTGTAGCAGAACAAAATCTTGAAATTATGAAAGAAAAAAAATTAAAAACAATTGAAGAAAAGCTATGTGAGGCCATTCAAAATGCTAAACAAATGAATGTTCCTTTAAATGAACTAAAAGAAATGCTCACGATCTTATATGAGGAGGAAGATTCATGGAAAACGTAATAGAACTCCAAAATGTCAGTAAATCTTTTAAAGGGTTTCAAATGAAAGATTTATCAATCGAAGTAAAAAAAGGATTTGTTACGGGTTTTATTGGGGCGAATGGGGCAGGCAAATCGACAACGATCAAAATGATTATGAATCTGATAAACCCGGATAGTGGAAACGTCTCCTTATTTGGCATGAACTATTTGAAGGATGCGAAGCAAATTAAAGAACGAATCGGCTTCGTTTATGACGATAATGTGTTTTACGATGAACTTACATTAAAGCAAATGACCAAAATTATTGCACCAGCTTATAAACAATGGGATTCTAAACAATTTACATATTATAAAGATCTTTTCGAGTTACCGTTAAATAAAAAAATGAAGACGTTCTCTAAAGGTATGAAAATGAAAGCTTCTCTCGCCATCGCACTTTCACATCATGCTGAGCTCATTATTATGGATGAGCCGACTTCTGGACTCGATCCTGTGTTTAGAAGAGAAATATTAGATATTTTACAAAATATTATGCAGGATGGAGAGAGAACCATCTTTTTCTCATCTCATATTACTACAGATTTAGACCGCATCGCCGATTATATTACCTTTCTTCAAAATGGGAAGCATATTTTCACAAAAGATATTTATGCCATTGCGGAGGATTATGCTTTAGTTAAGGGCCCGCTGGATTTGTTAGATGTTGATACGGAGCGTGAATTTATTTCTGTGCGTAAGGCGAACACAGGTTTCGAGGGATTGACTGAAAATGTGCATTCTATCGAAAGTTTATTTAACAAAGAAGTAGTGATTGAAAAACCCAGTTTAGAGGATATTATGTATTTCATGAAAAAGGGGACTCAACATGCTTAATTTAATTAAGAAAGATTTGATTTTACAAAAAACTTTTTTACCATTTTATCTCCTGTTCCTCGTTTCCTATTTATGGGCTGGAATGGATGTAGCCTATGTCATATTCATTTGTAGTGCCGTTTTTGTGATTAACTCACATCAATATGATGATAAAGACAATGCGAATATTTTATTAAACTCATTACCGTATACTAGGAAGGAAATTATAAGTTCAAAATATATTGGAACTTTACTTTTTACAATAGTAATCATTCCGTTTTGTTTGATTGGGGAATATTTCATTGTAGACGGCATGAAATTTCAGTTTTCCTTAGAAAGTCTCATGCTAGGATTCTTGGCAGTCATGCTGATTGCTGCATTTTATATCCCGTTTCTTGTTAAATTTAAAGCACAAAAACTTGTACCAGTTTTTGTATTTTTATCTATTGGGATTATATTTTTGATTAAAAATACACCCTATTTATTAAACAAATATGCTATTGATGTAGTGACTTTTTTTAAGGAAACTTCGGATCTGAAATTATTTTCGATCCTTGCTGTTATAGCAGTTAGTTGCTACGGATTATCATGGATATTATCTATTCGTATCTATAAAAACAGAGCGTTCTAATAGTAAATTTTGAAAGTGGGTGGTCGAATGACACTAAAAAAAGGTCGTCCTATTCGAATACCAGGTTGGATGAAAACCCTTGGGGCATTTCTTGTTTTGCAATTAATCTTTATCGTCCTTGATATTACTTCGTGGATACCGAACTTTAAGGAAGGGGGACTTTTGGAACGCCTTTGTAATTCGAAGTTTATTTCGGAATGGTTCACTCCATATAACACACCACAATTTAACGTATATACGGCGTTTTTTGCCATTTTGTTACTCCTAGATGTATTAACAAGTGCGATAAAAGGCCTCTTTTCTAGAAAAAAAGAAAAGATTGTAGACACCATAAATTGAAATTTATCCCCTGCATTTTTTCAGGAAAAGTGGGGAATTTAACAATAAAAAGGGATGGTCAAATGGCATCGTAAGGGAATACTGATAAGAACTTTTATAAATGAATGAGGCGATGGTATGAAAAAGAAAGCGATAGTGATTTTAAGTATAACTTTTGCTGTCTTAATGGTTTCTGCTCAGTTAAATGGAGATTCCTCTAAATGGTCAGATACGCTAGGCAGAGTTTTGATTGGTATGCTGCCTATGTTACTTTTATTTTTCAAAAGAATTCCTTTCAGTTTGCCGCTGATCGTCAGTTATTATGCTCTACTATTCAGTGCATTCTTTTTGGGGGCCATTCTGCGTTTTTATGATCGTTTTTCCTGGTGGGATACCATTCTTCATTTTTTCGGAAGTGTCTTCATGGCCTTTGTTGCTGTGACCCTGTACAAGATGTTTATCCCTGAACCGGCAGAAAGAGATATTTCTAGCTGGCTTATTTTTCTATTTGTTTTTACATTTGCTGTGACTTTTAGTGTGCTTTGGGAGAGTGTGGAATTTATCGGAACGGTTATGGGTATATTGGAAAGCGATGACAATAAAGATACGATGACAGATTTGCTATCAAGTATGGCAGGAGGGTTGATCATAGCCATCTGTGCCGTGTTTCGCAAACAGATAAATGACCAAAACCTGTTGGGCAACAGGTAAGTGAATAAATTAGGGAGCTATCTTAGAAGAATGTACATTAAGATAGCTCCCTTTTGATTAAAGAATGGTAAATGAGGTAGCACCGAATCACCAGCCAGTTAAGAAATTCACTGTTCCTCAATACCATAATTTAAGATAAAATATTTAAAAATAGTTGGAATTTCAATTTTCGGGAGGTGTTTTATGGTACATATTAATAAAGGAAGATGGTATGTGATTCAAAGTATTCTTACGTATAGCCTGCTATTAACGACCATCTTTGCACCAATGCTTTTTTACATTGTATATGGATTACAAATAGCAGAGGGATTTGAAGGGTATTGGCCCTCTATCTTGTACTATACAACATATATAACAGGAGTTTTTATTTGGATACCTATCGTTAGTAAGGTTGGCATTCAGCGAGCTTTATATTGGACTGTTTCTATTACAATAGTATCGATAATTAGTCTTGTGTTTTTTGGGGATCATTCCATATGGCTTGAAGGAAGTGCATTAGTTTCTGGCTTTTCAGTTAGTACTATTTTTTCAATGACGAGCACTTTATTATTTCGATATGTAGAAAGTGGCGGAAAAATATTCAATAAAAATCATCAAACAATCATTATTTTTATTGTTTTTATCTTGCTAATTACATTTCTTTTAGCAATTAAATTAGTGAGCTTACCGTTACTAACTTTGATATACGGGATTTGCTTAACAAGTATCCTTTTCGCTATAAAAAAATTGCCCTCAATAGATAGAGTCAAAGAAATGTCTACCCTCCCAATTATGAGGGCGTTTGGAAGGTTTCTCTTGTTTTCTGTCCTCGTTATTTTGCTACGAACAAGTCGTAATATAAATAATGACCAAATCATTTTATTTATCTTTTTTATATCTGTGGTCCTTGTTATTTTTATGCTTGTGGGCCTGATAAGAGGACAAGTTTTTCATAAGCTTTCTGAATCATTACCTGTTAAACTCAGAGCACTATCGTTTTTACTTGGATTAGGAAATGGCTATTTATTTCTGATAGGGATATTCTATAGTTTTACGTTTTATGATATTTTCACTGCTGTTTTCATTCTAGGAGCTCCCTATTTATTTGGGTTTTTAATGTCTACATTGATAGGTCATAAAATTGCTAAGAAAATAAGACCATTATATTTGTTTCTAGTGAGTACATTTTTATTGGTCTTCGGCTTCTATTCGCCAATATTTATCATTATTAGTGTAACAATTGGAAGCTTTACGATTAACATGCTTAATGGACTAAATAATATGAAAGTATATAGCCTTAACCCGGTGCACAGAGAGCTTTCCATACTCGTTAATACAACGTGGAAGAATCTCGGTAATTTATGTATGCAATTCTTTGTGCTAGTTGTGATTGTGTTCGTTGGAGTTTACTATGATGTCGAGTGGTCTCAACTTTTCCAAACGATTCTTGGGAGAAGCAAGTTGCCAATTCCGGGGCTATCAATACCACTGTTAATGTTTACTTTAACATTTTCTTGTTGGCTAGGAATGGTAGGCTTAGCGGTTTGGATTAAAAAAGGGGCTAGTCCAAAGGGAAAATAGCATAATGTAAGTAGGTATTCATATAAAAAGTTTAATAAAAATCACCTCGTGAGATATCGTTATGTTATCTTAAGAGGTGATTTTTTTGTCCATATCCTACCCTAAGGACAAAGTCAACGGCAATAATATTGGTGCTTCTTTAGTTAGGCAATGCGGGATTGTGCTTGGTTTTTAGGTATGTATCCGCCACTTACTGTAATGGAAGACCATCTGAATTAAAAGGTAGATTAAGGAATTGTTGATGGACAATAGAGTTGATTTAGAACATTTGTTCGTGTATAATTGTGGTGTAAAAGAACAAAGGGGGGTATTCAAATGAGTAAAGTTTTAAGGTTTGAATTTCAAGTTCCAAACCCTGAAGAAGCAATTGAATTTTATACAAATAGTTTTGGTTGGAAGTTTGAAAAGATGCCTGGACCACAAGATTATTGGTTTATTATTACCGGCGAGGGCGGTAAACCTGGTATCGATGGTGGCTTAATGAAATCTCCTGACGGTGCTACCAGAACTACTAATTCTATTGAAGTACCTTCAGTTGATGAATACTTAAAAAAAGTTACTGAAAATGGTGGACAAGTAGTTGTACCTAAAACTGCTATTCCTAATATGGGGTACTTTGCTTATTGTTTAGATAATCAGGGACTTCTTTTTGGAATATCTGAAGCCAATACGGAAGCATAAAAAGTTAGACATGTTTGACACAGTTCTAACTTTTTTTGAACAGTATTACTTCTTTTTGTTCGCTAAAAATGCGAGTTCAGATGATATGAATACCACAGTGAAACGCCAAAAAATCAATACTAACTAAAGAAGAAAGTGAGTGAAGTACATGATTAATAAAGTTGGTCAAATTATGTTGTATGTAAATAACCAAGATGAGGCAGTGCAATTTTGGACAGAAAAAGCGGGGTTTATTGTAGTTTCTGAAGAAGATAACGGCCAAGGATTTCGATGGATTGAAATTGCTCCAACAAAGGAAGCGGAAACAAGTATCATTCTTCACAACAAGGAATTCATAGCAAAAATGCAGCCTGAATTAAATCTTAATACACCTTCGTTGATGTTTTTCTCGGAAGATCTCGATCAGTTGTATAAAGACTTTTCGGATAAAAAGATTACACTCGGAGAAATGGTAAGCATGCCTTCTGGTAAAGTATTCAACTTTGCTGATAATGAAAACAATTACTTTGCCGTCATGGAAAGAAAGTAAATCAATTAGGAAAAATTAGCTATCAAGGGTAAAAATCATTTGAGCAATCAAAATGAGGATGTCCTAGAGAAATGTCTTGATGATAAGGAGGGATTATAATTGTTAGCTATAATTGAAAAGGTGGAGAATGGTTATGTAGCTCGTTTTGAACGGCATCTCAAGCATTCCCTTGAGAAGGTATGGTCTATGTTAACCGAAAACGAGGAACTGTCCAAATGGTTTTCTGAGCTTCGAATTGATGATCTTCGTGAGGGAGCAAGCATAAAGTTTGATATGCGGGATGGTACCTTTGAAGAGATGAAGATTCTAGAGCTTAAGATGTATTCAGTACTAGAATACACTTGGGGCGAAGATAATGTTCGATTCGAGCTGTATCTAGAGCCGGAGGGCTGCCGCCTAGTCTTGATAGAAAAGATAAAAACAATCACCAATCACACTCCGAAGGATCTTGCTGGCTGGCATGTATGTTTGGATGTTATTAATGCATTACTGGATGGTAGGACCTTTTCTAGAGAAGACGAATGGAAAAAATGGTACGAGAAATATGTTCAAGCTACAGCAAAAATAATTGAAAATCAATAAATTCCATCAGTGAGTGCTTTGCTTCAATAAGGAGTAAAGCACGTTTCTTATTCAACAAACGAGCACTTTAATGGGGCAGTATACAGTAATAAAGAAGCCTGAAGATACAAGATCTCCAAGCTTCTTTAAACAGTTATTCAATGAAATACATCTTCCCGTTTACTTCAAGGGATATTGATGATTGCTTCATCTCTTTTTTTAGAGATTTAGCATATGCTACGACTTCATTAATTTTCTTCTTATTTAACTTTTCTGCAAAACTATATACAATCGTGACTTTTTCCTTAATAAGCTGATCATTATCTCCTACCCAGGCTCCTGTTCCCTCAATCGCAGTAGCTCCCCCAAACATATTAGAGAATGTCTCTAGGGACTTGTTAACATACGGAGTATTATCGATAGGTTGAACTATATCATAGGTCGATGGTACGTAAATTTTTACGACATTATCAAGATGAGATTGTCCTTTTAAAGCATTCGATTCTTGAACCTTCAATGATTCTTTTTGTTCTGCAGCATACACTGTATGCCCTAAAAAAGCAACCAACACAATAGATAAAAACCAATATGTGAATACCGGTGTTAAAATCCTCAATAATAACGGTTTAAAATTCCCCAGTTATCACAGATAATCTATTTCGATTAGAGATAGATTGGAAGTGTAGGAATGACGTTATTGTTGGAGGATTTTTTGATGATTCGAGAATTGAAACAGAAAGGCTGGGCCATAAGTGCTATCGCCAGGGAAACTGGATTTGATCGAAAAACGGTGAGGAATTATATCAATGCTGAAAGTTCACCTCAATCAAAGCCGCGTGCCAAGCGACCAAGCAAACTAGATCCATACAAGCCTTATTTGTTGGAACGTATCAAAGAAGGCACGACCAATTGTGCTGTACTGATTGAGGAAATTCGTGCGATGGGGTATCAAGGCAAAAGTACGATCCTTCGAGATTTTGTTCAACCGTACCGAGAAGCCCCCAAGAAACAAGCAACCGTGCGGTTTGAAACAGCTCCAGGACGACAAGCGCAAGTGGATTGGGCAGAAGATATTGGTGAATTTATGGTTAATGGGGAAAAACGATCGCTTTATGCCTTCATCATGATCTTAAGTTATTCCCGTAAACGCTATATTGAATTTACAACCGATATGACACAAGAAACCTTGATGAAATGTCATATGAACGCTTTTAGTTATTTTTATGGGATGCCGCAACAGTTGCTTTACGATAATATGCGTACTGTGGTCACCAAACATAGCTTGAAGCAAATTCGTTTCAACAAAAAATTCGAGGATTTCCTCAACTACTACGGGATTATCCCTAAAGCCTGTAAGCCCTACAGGGCTCAAACAAAAGGAAAAGTAGAACGAGCAGTTGCTTATTTAAAAACGAATTTTTTGAAGCGTCGTCTACCTGAAACATTAGAAGAACTGAATTATGAAGTACGAAAATGGCTAGATGAGGTTGTCCATAAAAAAAGAAACCAAACTACGCAACAAACACCGAATGAACGATTTGAGGAAGAGCGAGGATTATTACTTGCGTGGAATATAAAACCTTTATACCCTATTCAACAATGGGAACTCCGGGAAGTGAGTAAGGATTGCTTGATTTCATATAAAGGGAATCAATATTCTGTCCCTTATCGATTTGTCGGACAGCGTTTAAAGATTCGGGAAAACGATGAAGCCATACTAGAAATTTATGATGAACACGAGTGTATAGCCACACATCCAGTGATCGATGGAAAGCGTCAAATGACGCTAGAAAGTAGCCATTACAGTGGTTTACCTGGAACAAAAAAAGAGCAGGAAATGAATCTAAATGGTTTGGCGACCCCAGATTCTCCTACTCCAACATCCAATGTCGTCCATCGATCATTGGCTGAATACGCTGCCCTCGAGGAAGGTGATTAATTGTGTACTCATTACTCGAAGAACGCTTAAAAGTGTTAGGTTGGCAGCAAACGGCACATCAACTAGATTCATTAGTTGAAAGTGCTTCTGCCAATAATGTATCATATTTTGACTTTCTTGACACGCTTGTGAAGCAAGAATGGGAGCAGCGAGAAGCTCAAGCACTCACAAAGCGCATACAAAAAGCAAGATTTCCCTATAGCAAAACGATTCATGATTTTGATTTTAGCTTTCAACCAAGTATTAGCGAGCAACGCGTAAAAGAAACGCTCACATGTCGCTTTATTGCGAATGGGGAAAATCGCTTGATCTTAGGACCGCCAGGTGTCGGGAAAACCCATTTAGCCATTGGTTTTGGCTTAGAAGCACTCGCAAAAGGCTATCATGTGTTATTTATGACAGCGGATGACTTAGGTGAACAATGCCAAAAAGCAGCTAAAAAAGGAACGATGAATTACTTAATCAATCGTCTCTGTAAACCGGACTTAATTATTCTGGATGAGGTCGGCTATTTTTCGTTTGATACTTTAACAGCTAATCTATTTTTTCAAGTGGTTTCAAAGCGTTATGAAAAAGGTGCGATGATCATTACATCGAATAAATCCTATGTAGAATGGGGAAAAACTTTCGGTGATGATGTACTGGCGACGGCGATTCTGGACCGTCTCCTCCATCACTCCGTTACGTTTAATATTAAAGGTGATTCATATCGCATGGAGGAAAAGAAAAAAGCTGGGATCTTCCCAACTCCTCCAGCGATAGAATCGGAAAAGTGAGGATTTTTATTCCGGCATTTTTGGGGAATTTTACGCCGGTATTGACACAATACAACATCTTTTTCTGTTTCAAGCTTACCACTCCTTTTTATTTGACTGATTTGCTGTCAAAACAAGGGTGAGTATTCTACTTACTATTATATTTAATTTAATAGAATTTAGGAGAATAAATTTGCTTTATATTTTTTACATCGAACATACATTGTGGGTTTGAAAAAAGTCGCGATGTTCAAATGAAGAGGAACATCTGAAGTTGGAAAATGGATTAATGAAGGGTAACTTCCATTGATATTAATTTACATAAGTGACGTGACACCAGCCTTACAAAGATGTCATATGAATCCGAAATAATGTTATTTGAATCGATGGTAGATCATCTAATTCTCTTTTATTATGTTCTAAAAAGAGATTGGATGGTGTTGGGGTTGGATATTTCAGAAGTTAATATTTCATTGTTTAGGCTGATTAATGACCTAGGGAAAGAATATCCTTTTTTGAATCCTACATTTAGTTTTATTGCTGAATATATGGTTGTTTTACTTGCACTAAGTGTTCTTTTTATTTGGTTTACAAGAGAGACGGACAATAGAATGATGATTCTTTGTGCATCGATCGCTTTTCTTTGCGCCTTTACGATAGGGAAGGTTTCGGGATTATTTCACTCGAATTATCAACCTTTTGTTGAATTGACAGAGGTTAATCAATTGATAGATAAAGAAAAAGACAATTCTTTTCCAAGCGACCATACAATTTTATTCTTCTCATATGGTATTTCATTCTGGCTCTTTAAGAGAGGCTGGTCAATTTTATGGGTATTGTTAGCTGCTCTCGTGGGAGTCTCCCGTATATGGGTTGGGGTTCATTATCCCTTTGATGTTTTAGCAGGAATGTTAATAAGTCTAGCATCCGCAACTTTTATCTATTTAACAGTTCCTAAACTAAGTGTTACTCAAAACGCTATAAAAATTTATGAAAAATATGAAAACATGCTGCTTCCTCCGTTCAAAAGAACAAAGGCAAGCAAGTCAAAAAACGTTTAGATTGATTCAACCATCGGGCGCGTTAGCTACACATAGTCTCGTTTTTAAACGACTTTATTGTTACTCATCAAGATTTGTGGGTTTGAAATAAAGTCTAACTGTTTATCCCACATGACCGGGCTGTAAGACTTCCACATCACGATGTAGCTTTGTGATAAAACTTGATTTAATTAATGATATTAACCTTGATATAAGAACAAACTTAAAGAGCATGTTTTGAAAAAAGATTGATCAAAACATGCTCTTATAATGTGGCAGAAAAAATTTGATTATTTTTGAAACCCTTAGTTGCACTAAAGCCCTGTTAGCTTAAGTACTGTTCTTCACAAACATCTCCAAATAAAATTAAGCAGTTATTTCTTGCGGAACTTTTTTACTCATTTTACTTAACGAAATAAATAAAACCACAATGGTTAATATAACTGGAGCTAACTCTTTCGGGAAAAATAGCATTAGAAACAGTCCTACTACTAAAGGTGTCTTTAAAATAGCGATCGAAGCACTGCTACCTATAACAGCTACGATAAAGAGCATATCTAGTTGTGGAAACAAAGTCGCGATAGCATAGCCTTGTAAAATAGAAGCAAATATAACTGGTAAGATATCTCCACCAACCCAACCTGACTTTAAACAAAACTCCATTAAAATCAGTTTTAAAACAGAAGCCAGAATTAGAGTAGCAATCGAAAGTGTCGGTACTAAACTAGGTAATTCTTGCATAGAAAGTTGTCCGGAAAAAAGTAGATTAGGAGCGATTAAAGACATCAGACCAATACCAATACCACCGATAACAGCACTTAAAATAATTTTATTGTTCATTTTAGAAAAGAATTTTTCCATTGCTTTGTCTATTAGTTTATAAAGTTTACTAAACAAGATACCAAACAAGACTAAAGGAATAAAAAGAATCGCTTCATCCAATCCCCAGCTAGTTTCCCCTAGCTTTATCACCAAAGGAGGTTGTTCTGATATTTTCATGAAAAACATAAAGGTCATTATACCGTTACAGATAAATAACATATATAATACTTTCTTAAATACAAGCAGTTTTTTCTCTATAGGAGCCCGATCAGGATTATAGGGAATAAGGTAGTTATGAGGTAAAGCTAATTTTTTTAGTCTAGTTAACAAAGATCCCTTTTTCCATTCGTTATAGGAAAAATACAAGTAACGCATTTTATCTCCCTGCCATATCGATAACGCAATAACAGAACTTAATAGGGCTGCTTCAGGACCTACACTTGCACCAAAGATTAAAATTAAGACAGCAATTAATAAATTGAGATATACATATGAATAATCCATTCTTTGAGTTGTTTTTAATTCCACAATAGCATCATTAGCTGTTTTAGGTATATTTCCCCATTTCCTCCGGCTAAATCCTATTAATATACCACCAAAAATACATAATAATAATGTATAAATGGAGGGTTCTTTTAATGTATTGGGTATGTCAGTCCATAAAAAATCTATCAAGCCATTAACTAAAATTAAAAAAACAGAAGAAATAACACCGATTATCCCACTTAGAATTAAGCCATAAACAAGTAATCTAATTATTTTAAAATACTTCTCAGTCAAAATAAAATTCCCCACTTTTTAAATGTATATTAAGACTCTCTCTTGTTGCATTAAGTAACTATATTCATTTGAAATACAAATAATTTTAATAATGTCGATATAAATAACTATACTAGACTTTATAATAAAATCTAGTATTTCCCTGTTTAAATCTATACTACTAGAATTAATTTTTTATTCAACTAACTTGCTTCGTTCGTTTAAATACAAAAATTCACAATCTTTATAGTTAAATTGGCATAGATATCCAACGAAAAATTATCTTATCTAAGAAATCTACAATTGAAGTTTTGTTCCATAAAAAGGTGACCCAACAGACCAAATGGAGTCACCTTTTTCTTTTCATATAACACCGTCCTGCTGCTTATTTCTATTTGATCAAAATAGATACAGCACTATAGACCAATAAAATGGCTATAATTAGATTAAACGGCTTTCGGTATTGCAATAAGAACTTTTGAAAAATCGAACCGAATAAGCTCCAACTAAATGTGCTCATAAAACCGACTATGCCTAAAAATAATGAGAAAAGAAGGTAGCTGAAATAAGAGGTGTAATAAGGAAGAATGAAGGTTGCTACGACTGTAATCCCAAAAAGAATGCCTTTTGGATTAACAAATTGTAACAAGGTCCCGATGAAGAAAAAATTTCTGTTGCTTTCATCATTTCCATCATCTATATCTTTACTGGTAAGAACTTTAAAAGCCAAATATAACATATAACCTACACCGAAGATGGTTAAAGGGAATTCAATGATGGGCATAACACTTATAAGCAGGATATTAAAAACACTGCATAATAATGTGATAACAAAAAATCCGATACTTACTCCTAAAGAAAAGGTAAGTGTTTTTTTAAATCCATGTTTATTCGCCAATGCCATTGCCATGATGTTGTTGGGCCCAGGGGTAAAACTGGTAATAAAAACAAACAACAAAAATGAAGATAAAGGCATTTTGTACCTCCTTTTAAGGTGTATGTTATAATGTCCGAAATAAACAATATAACGTTCGTGCTATTTATTATACATCTTAGTCGTTATATTGTACATGGTGAGGGAGTGAGTTGATGGAGGAAATTCATCTGATTCTAGCAAGAAATTTAAAAGCGATCCGAGAGAAGGAGAAATTAAGTTTGGAAAAGGTCTCTCAATTAAGCGGGGTCAGCAAAACAATGATAGGGCAAATTGAAAGAGGAGAGTCCAGCCCAACTCTTACAACCATTTGGAAAATAGCTAATGGGTTAAAGGTTTCCTTTACGTCTCTAATCAATAACCCGCAGCCAGATACGACAGTCATTTTAAAAAATGAAGTTCAAGTCATATCCGAGGACAATGGAAGATATAGAGTATATCCCTACTTTCCTTTCCAAGAAGATAAACGCTTTAAAATTTACTCTGTTGAGATTGAAAAAGAAGGGGTAGTCAGTTCTGATTCCCATAGAGAAGGAACCGAGGAATTTATCACAGTTTTTGATGGAGAAATAACTATTGATGTCAATGAATGTAAATATAAACTAAAAAGCGGTGATTCCATCAGATTTAAGGCAGATCGTCCGCACACATATTATAATTCTGGTGAAACATTAGCCCGATTAAGTATGACGATCTATTATCCGCTTTAACTTAACCTAAAAAAGACAACGAGATCCGACATGTAGTCGTTTCTCGTTGTTTTCTTTTTTCTTGCTTAGGAACAGCGAAATGAACTATAGTTCCATCTTTTGATGATCCTGTTTTTCAAGATTTCGAGCTGTTTTGCTTTGTTCAACGTTCTTTTGTTCTTTAAAGGTTCCCATAGCCCAATCGTATACTGGATTTGTCACGCCATACCAGTAATTTTCGTTTTTAAAGTGATGCCATAAATGAACTTTTTTCATCCAACGTCCCCAAGGGGAAAGCGGCTGAACTGGGCGGTGGGCTATATAATGCTTCCACTCATAAAATAGTAAAAAAATAATCACACCAGAGATGAATGCATTCGTGAGAACGAGGCTGGAAGAAACGAAGTAGGCAACCACTCCAGCGATCGTAAGGTTCGGCAATGTGTACCATAAAGGCAAAAATAATAGATGCAAATCATTGGGTGTAGCATGATGGTCGTAATGTAAACGCTTGATTAAATTCAATAAAAAGGTATTCTTTGGCGGTTTCATATGAAAAAGAAATCTATGTGTCATGTATTCAACTAATGTATACGCCACCATTCCGATCACAAATGCAAGCCAAGTCCATAAAGACGTTAAGTGAGGGATCATGAATCCAAGGCTAACTAAGAACAAAATACTCATAATGAAAATGTCAGGGTAGAAGAAGAATTCTTTTACATATTTAGATTTCAATAGTAATACCTCCATTCTTCATTGCTTCTTGTCTGTTTTTCCAAAGGGTCAAGCTTTTCTCCATTGTCTTCTTTGTCATTCTCTCAGCTTCGGCGGCATCTCCTCGTAACGCAACGGCTAACAATTCATTGTAAAACTCTAATGACAAGCTTCTATGCTCATCAATGGAAAAATATCTTTTTGCCATTTGTATATAAAAGGAATTAAAGCTATTGAGTATTAGCAGATAGACCGGATTCGGAGAGAGAGCAGCGAATTTTTTTTGTAACTCCCAATCAAATGTTGAATAGCAATCGGCATCATCCTCAAGCTGTTCTAAATCGGCAAGGAGAGCAACCACTTTAGGTTGGTGAAAAGTAACTGCATCGCGAATATAAGTTGGAGTTAAAGAAATCCTTAATTCCAATAAATACACAATAAAATCATCTGTAACGGCTTCGTGATTTTGGATAATATGAACGAGCGTAGTTAGATTCCCCCTGCTCCAATAATCATTTATGATCGCAGGGTGGCCTTTCCGACAGGATATCCATCCATCTTTTTCTAATCGTTGAAGTGCTTCTCGAACAGTCGGGCGCCCAACGCCAAATTCTTTGGCAAGTTCCCGTTCAGGGGGCAACGTACTTCCGACAGGATAATCGCCTGCCAATACGGCTTTTACTAATTTTTTCTCAATTTTATCTGATGAACGTTCCTTTTCCTTCAAACTCAACTCCTCCATTATGATCATTATACTTAGACACTTGTTGGTATTATAAGTTATTACTTGTGGTAATACCACCAGTATATATTAATCAGAATTTTCAGTCAAATATCCAACCTAACAAGAAAAGGGCAGAAATATTGTATGTACTTTTATTTTAGTTTGTTTTATATTTAAGATAACTTAATTATTAAGTGGGGTGTTTTAATTATGAAAAATGATCTGATTCAACAAATTAACGATTTACAAAATCACTTAAGCGTTCAATTAGCAAGCAGGTTTGAGCATAAAATTGATAATCAACTGACAGTTAAGCAAATTTTAGTATTAGAGCTAATCCGGACAGGTGTCACTTCAACGAATGAGTTAGCTGCTCAATTGAATATTTCAACGAGTGCAGTTAGTCAAATGCTTAATAAATTAGAAACAAAAGAATATATTACCCGTAGTATTAATAAAGAAAATCGTCGTGAAATCATCTTAAAATTAGCGGCGAAGGGCGAGCGGCATTTTGAAGAATTGCAAATGCTCGAAGATGAAATGAATCGCACTGTTTATGGGCAGCTGCCCTTAGAAGACTTGAAACATTTAGCTCGTATACTTGAAAAATTAAATGCGATTGTAGAGGGGGAATAGTCTATGTATGTGATTGAAAGAGGAAAGTATATTTGGTTATTGTTGTTTTGCATTGTTTTAGGCAGCAATTATATGCTCTATCACACGAATATGGGAAGTGATATTCTCCCACCAGAAGCAAGTGGAGTCGTATTAGGGTCATTATTCGACTTAGTGATTATGTTGCCTTTACTCTTTATGTTATATCGTAAGAAGTTCTCTGTAAAAACAGCGATTCTTTTGTCAGCAGCAGGATGTATATTAGCTAGATTTCTAATTCCAAATCATCTGTTAGAACCATTTGTAGCGATTACTTGGGCTGGAATGGCTGCAGAGGCAGCATTAATCACCTTTGAACTGATATTAATTGTGACATTTGTTCGTTACATGCCAAAAATCGTAAGAAAGGTGAAAATGAGCGCATTACCAGTCATTTTTTCTTTCCCACAGGCCATTGATCAATATGTAAAGAACAATCCAATTATCCATGTGATCTGTTCGGAGGCGATGATGTTTTATTATGCGTTCTTCAGTTGGAAAAAGACGCCACCTACAGGTATAACGCTGTATAAAAATTCAAGTTACGTAGCATTTCAAATTATGATGATTCATGCGATTATTATTGAAACATTAGGTCTTCATTGGTGGCTGCATGATAAAGCGATGGTTATTTCGATCATCTTATTAGTTCTTAATATTTACTCTGTGATTTTTTTCTTAGCGGATATTCAAGCTATTCGATTAAATCCAATTTATATCAATAAGGGATCTATGTTTCTCTCTCTTGGATTATTAAAGCGTGCAGAAATTCAATTTGAAGATATTGAGTGTATTATCGAAGATCCAGTGATTCTAGAAAGTAAGTTACCGAAAGATACGATTGATTTTATTGTACGAGACTTTGAGAAAGTTTATCCAGATATGATTTTAAAAATGAAGAAGCCTGTAAGAGTGACACTATTTATGGGCATTCAAAAAGAATATGCAAAAATAGCTATTCGCTCTGACAACCCAACCCAGCTTAAAACAATGATTTTGAATAAAATGGACAATAAAAACCTAGATTATTAAACAATCGAATTCAGCGTTAGTCTTGAGTGGACAAATTTTATAGTTATATATGATATTAACAGACAATAAAGTTGTTTAAAAACGTGAGCCGATACTTCAAAAATAGTGTCGGCTCTTAGTATTTAAAGTACATTATATGTAAAAGTTTTTATTCGATAAATGGGGAGAAGAGAAAAAATGAAAATCAACTTGCTTTGCGAAAATGAGCAGTATATTAACGATGTTTCACGTATGATTTATAACGAATTCATCACAATTTCCAATCACATTCGTTGCGATCCTTGATGCGCAATGTGTTGGGACGGTATCTATTTTTGAGAATGATTGGAAAGATAGTCCGCACTATACGCTATGGTTGGCGCCTTGTTAAAATTGTTTGAAAATATAGATATTTCAATGTGGTTAGTTTATAGTAGTTAATATAATAACTACTAAGGTGGAGGGTTTATGGAGGATAAAGTAATAGCTGAATTGCAAAAGCATGGTTTTTCGAAATATGAGTGTAAGGCTTACATAGGTTTATTGAAATCCCCCGCTATCACGGGCTATGAATTAAGTAAACGTTCTGGTGTCCCGCGGTCAATGATTTATGAGGTGCTGGGCAAATTACTTGATAAAGGAGCCATTCAAACGGTTCCCTCTGATCCTATTGTCTATAAACCTGTTGAACCGAAACAACTGTTATCTCGCTTGAAAGAAGAAATGAATACATCATTAGAATTTCTAGAGTCTTCTCTAACAATGTTAGAAAGTGATCAGAAAATCGATGTGGTGACTAGAATTGTCCAATACGAACATATTGTTCAAGAAATGGTTTCAATGATTCGATTCGCCAAAAAAGAAATATGGTTATCCGTTTGGTCTCCCCTTGTGAAAGATATTGAAAAAGTGATTCGAGAAAAAGAAGGATCGATACCTATTTTTACTGTTTTATTTGGAGCTGAAGATGTGGAGTTGGGGTACACGTATCATCACAATTATATGGCACCCGACATTGTGAGCAAGCGCATGGGCGGATATTTGACGATCCTTGTCCGAGATGAAGAAGAAGCTCTGATTGCTAAGTTTAGTGATAAAGGTTCGGAATGGGCTGTGAAGTCAACAGATCCTGCCCTTGTTCTTATTGCTACTGAGTACATTCGGCACGACATTATGGTGGAAGAAATCACAAATGCACTCGGTCCTGAAAAGCTAGATGAATTATGGAAGGGACGAGAAGACTTAATTCATGTAATGACAGGAAAAAACAGCTTAGTCTAGAGCTGTTTTTTTATAAAAAAACAATAGTCGTTATAATCATAACTACTTTAGGGGGGATAAGATGTATGCCAAAACAAAATTCGTTGTCTCCATGGCTATATTCGGTTCCATCGGTCTATTTTCAGTAAAAACTGGTCTTCCATCGATTGAATTGGTTTTTGTGCGTTGTCTCTGTGCAAGTATTCTTTTAGGAACAATATGGGGGTTTCACACATTTAAAACAAAACAGAAGAGAAAAAATGTGATCCCGCATCAGGAGTATTTGATTGCTTTGCTATGTGGTGTGTTTCTTATCATAAATTGGGTGTTTTTCTTCCGTTCTATTGAAGTACTGCCCATTACTGTGGCTGTCTCCATCTATCATTTAGCACCGGTTATTGTGCTTCTCTTAGGTTCATTTATCTTCAAAGAAAAAATAACAGGTACAGGATTGGTCTTTTTCTTTATTTGTCTTTTAGGAACACTATTAGTTGGAGAAATTCACCAACATAGCACCATCGCTGAATTTTTATCCAGTGGTGTTCTGTTGGCTTTTGCAGCAGCTTTCTTCTATGCTCTTACATCTATCGCAGGAAAGGGAATTCAAGTACTCAGCCCATTGTTAACCACGGTTATTCAAACGAGTCTAGGTGTTTTATTATTAATGCCATTGGTGAATTGGTCGCATTTTCAGCATCTTACCTTTGAGAATTGGATGTATATCGTGATTACAGGATTTATTCATACAGGATTGGTGTTTTACTTATTTTTCAGCAGTTTGCGTGAATTAAAGGCCCAAACTATTGCCGTTTTAGTCTTTGTTGATCCGATTGTCGCCATTTTACTGGATGTCACGATGATGAACTACCATCCTGATGTGTATCAACTACTTGGAATTTTACTAGTGTTTATAGGGATTAGTTATAATCCGAAAAAAGAAAGGGGTTTAGAGGTGGCGTAATATTCTAGGGAAAGGTTGAAGCGGAGAGGATAAACAAAGTACGGCCATCTAAAATGATGAAGAGGGAAATTTATGAAAACTATTGGATTAATTGGTGGAATGAGTTTGGAGTCTTCAGTTGAATATTATCGAATCATTAATGAATGGCAGTCCTTTCGAAAAATGAGTAAGTATTTTTAACACCTTTAAAGAGCCTTGTTGTATTTTTTGTGTAGCAAGGCTCTATTTTTATACTCGATTTTGAAGAATAGGGAAAAAGTGTTATGATAAAAATAAGAATATGCTCTCCTACTTAAAGCATAGTAAGGTGATTTAATCATGACATTCTATAACCGTATATTAATAATGGTCCCGCCGTTTCCCTAGCTAGGTCTATTCTTTTTTTCAAATAATAGATCATGCTTGTAGGAGGGCAAAAATAAATTGAAAAAATATGCAGCACCATCTTTACTTTTAATGATTGTTCTTGTGGCTTTTCCACAAATTAGCGAGACAATTTATACACCGTCACTACCGGATATTTCTGTAGCGCTCGGTGCTTCAAATAGTTCTGTACAGTTAACCTTAAGTATTTATTTTATCGGGTTTGCTTTAGGCGTTTTTTGTTGGGGATGGATTTCTGATTTTATTGGACGAAGACCTGCAATGTTAGGTGGTTTAATTTTATATGGGATTGGGAGTTTGATGTGTTTTTACTCTGAATCTATTACTTTTCTTCTAGTTAGCCGGTTCATTCAAGCTTTTGGAGCGGCTACTGGGTCAGTCATCACACAAACGATTCTGCGTGAGAGTGTATCAGGAATGAAAAGGCATGCTATGTTTGCGCAAATATCGGCTGTTATTGCCTTTACACCTGCAGTTGGACCACTTATTGGTGGTTGGGTGGACCAAGCCCTTGGTTTCAGGGCTGTTTTCTTTGTACTTGTTGTGATGAGTGTGTTGTTGTTTATCTACGCTTTTTTAAGGCTACCTGAAACGACAAATGTTTCGACTAGAAAAAGAGTAGCTATTTTTCCAGTGACTAAACGAATTGTTTCATCACCACGAGTACTTGTCTTTGGATTGCTGATTGGTGGAATAAACGGGATTTTATTCAGTTATTACGCTGAAGCGCCCTTTATATTTATTGAACACTTTCAATTGTCTCCGGGACTCTATGGTTTTCTGGGAATCATTGTGGCCTTGGCATCTATTATTGGTTCAATGATTTCAAAGAGACTGTTAACCATATTTCAACCAGAAAAGATTATTCACCTTGGTTGTTTTATTATGGCTGTTGGCTCTTTATTATTAACATTGGTAAGCACGTTCACCACACTGCCCACTATAGTGTTAATTGTAGCTATTTTAATCACTATTTTTATCGTGTTAATGGGGGCTGGCGTTGCTTTACCTAACTGTTTAAGCCTCGCTCTCGTAGATTTTCATGATGTGGTGGGAACAGCTGGAGCCATTTTTAGTTTAGGCTATTATTTGCTGGTTAGTCTAATCACATTAGGAATGAGCCTTCTTCATAATGGTTCATTGCTAGCGATGCCGTTATATTTCTTGGCAATAAGTATGATAATGTGGGCATTTAGTAAAAAGTTTATATTAAAACAATAAATGATTAGAGTGAAGCACCTTGACTTAAGGGTGCTTCACTTTTTTTGACATATTTAAAAATTTCAATTGATGTTGTAACAACAATAGTATATGACGCATAGTATAAGACATATACTGTATGACACATAGTAAATAAGAAATGAGGTGAGTGAATGAGTACTTTATTGAATTCTTTAATAACAGAGCTGAGGAGAGGCACGTTGACGTTAGCTGTTTTAAGTCAATTGCGAACACCTCAGTATGGCTATTCACTTGTCCAGTTATTGGAGAAATCGGGCATTGTTATGGATCAAAGTACGTTATATCCTTTGCTTCGACGCTTAGAAAAACAGGAATTAGTGACGAGTAGTTGGGATACATCTGAGAGTAGACCTCGGAAGTATTATGTTTTAAGCGAATATGGCTTAGAAATCTTTGAGCAGCTAAAGAAAGAATGGATGGATAATTCGAAAGAGCTTTATAGCTTATTAAAAGGGGATGAAGATGATGAATCTGATTGAGATTTACATCCAAGAAGTGACTCGTAGACTGCCTGAAAAAAGTCGTGAGGATATTGCCCTTGAGTTACGGTCAACTATTGAGGATATGTTACCTGATGAACCCAACGAAGAAGATGTAAAACTAGTTCTTGAGAAGTTAGGGAACCCTGTCACACTAGCTAGTGGATATCGAGATCGGCCCATGCATCTTATAGGGCCACGTTATTTTGATGTATATGTTACGTTGTTGAAAATGGTTTTACCGATTGCTGCTGTTATTTCATTGATAGCAACTATTTCGGAATTTGTCGTTGGATATGGTGGGGAAGAAGCAATCCTTCAAGTAGTATTGTCAATTTTAGGATATGGCATTTGGAAAGTCCTTCAAGTAGGGGTTCAAACATTCTTTTGGTTGACAATAGTATTCGCCATTATCGAACGCGCGGATACTAGGCAAGACCAACAGCCGCTCACAACATCACTTTCGAAATGGACACCAGATGATTTGAAGAACATCACTTACATTCCTAAGAAAAAGGTTATTGGGAAGTTCGAAGTATTTGGAAGCTTGATGTGGACAGCAATTTGGGCTACCTTGTATTTTTATGCGAATCATCTTCTAGGTATATATGAAGGTGGAGGGGACGGACTGAAATTTGTGGCCCCAGCTTTCAATCAAGAAGTTTTACTTCGGTATTGGCCAATCGTTGTTGTTGTGATCGGTTTTGAAATCGCATTAGCTGTTTATAAATTAATTAAGGGACAGTGGACGAAAAGAATGGCGATATTCAATGCTGTCCATGAGTTTATTGCAACCGTTGTATTCATTGTCATATTAATAAGTCCGAATGTAATGAACCAAGAGTTTATAACATATATGGCGGATTTATTTACCAGCTCCGCTAAGCAATTTGAAATGTGGTTCGTTGAAGGCGGAATTATCATCTTTATAGCATTTGCATCAATTACTATATTTGATGGTTTTCGAAAGGCTAGAATTTGATCACGTGTACATGTTAAGGGGTAGGAGCTGATCAGTCAGCTCTTTTTTTATGCAGTTAAGGGGCAAGCGAGTGTATAAGTAGGAATATGATTTCCGGTATGGCAAAATATACATATAAAAGTAAAAAGGAAGGAGTCTGCTGGAGATCAAGAAGCATTGATTGTCGAAGCTGTTTAAAATCCATTGCAAATAAGAATAGAAGCGAGTGAGGAGAAATGGAATTTTATCAACGTAGCAAAGAGGACGTACTAGAAGCCATTGATTCCAATGAGCAGGGGCTATCCAATGAGGAAGTGGAATTGCGTCTCAAGAGGGATGGATACAATGAAATTGAAGATAAAGAAAAAGTTCCTACTTGGAAGCTGTTTTTAGAGACGTTTAAAGATCCGATGGTGGTCGTTCTTCTTGTAGCAGCAGGTGTACAAATTGTAATTGGTGAGGTCGTTGAGTCAATTATTATTTTTCTCGTTCTGCTCATCAATTCAGTGATCAGTGTTGTGCAGACTAGAAAAGCAGAAAGCTCCTTAGAGGCATTGCGAGATATGTCCGCTCCAGAGGCGAAAGTGATTCGCAATGGAATAAAACAAACAGTAGCAGCAAAAGAACTTGTACAAGGAGATATCGTTTTCCTTGAAGCTGGAGATTATGTTCCTGCCGATGGGCGTGTGTTAGAAAGCGGATCATTGAAAGTAAATGAAGGAATGCTGACAGGTGAATCGGAAGCTGTCGAAAAATCAATAGAAGCCATTGAAGGCGAAGCAGCCCTTGGTGATCGTCGTAATATGGTCTTTAGCAGCTCGTTAGTGGTTTACGGACATGGCAGTTTTGTCGTGACAGGTACAGCTGAGAAAACAGAGGTCGGAAAAATTGCTGATATGCTTTCAACTGCTGAGCAAAAAGAAACACCGCTGCAACGAAAATTAAATGACTTTAGTAAAAAGCTTGGTGTTGGTATTCTATTGCTTTGCATCGTTATTTTTGCTGTACAAGCTGCCCGTATTTGGTTTGGCGGAAGTGATGCCGATACGACAACGGCCTTGCTGGATGCACTGATGTTTTCTGTCGCCATTGCGGTTGCGGCAATACCGGAAGCATTGCAATCGATCGTCACCATTGTATTATCTGTTGGTACGAATAAAATGGCGAAACAGCATGCGATTATTCGAAAACTTCCAGCTGTCGAAACGTTAGGGTCAACACGTATTATTTGTACAGATAAAACAGGGACGCTCACACAAAATAAGATGACCGTTACGGATTATTTTTTACCTTTTAATCAACATGAACGATTGCCGGAAAACCCAGATGATTGGAATGAATCTGAGCGGTTGCTTGTTCATATAGCAGCACTTTGTAATGATTCCTATATCAATAATGATGGTCAGGAAATAGGCGATCCGACTGAGACTGCTTTGATAAATTTCGCCAATAAGCATGCTCACGAATATGAGCAGCTACGTGCAGTGTATCAACGAGTAGCGGAAATCCCATTTGATTCCGATCGAAAGCTAATGTCCACAGTACATAACATGGATGGGGCAAATATGATGTTAACGAAGGGCGGCCCTGATGTGATGTTTCACCGTGCTAGTTATGTCCTAGTGGGCGGTGAAGAACAAGCGATGACGAATGATTTATTGGAACGCTTTGAGGAGGCGAATGAAGCTTTTTCTAATCAGGCATTAAGGGTTTTAGCCTATGGATATAAGAGCCTGCCGGAGGAGAAAAGGGATATTGATCGTGAGGAAGAGCATGATCTCGTATTAGTTGGTTTAACGGCGATGATGGACCCGCCTCGAGAAGCGGTTTATCATTCGATCGAGGAAGCGAAAAAGGCGGGTATTCGTACCATTATGATTACAGGTGATCATAAAACGACGGCACAAGCGATTGGTCGCGATATTGGCTTAATGGAGGAAAACGATATTGCCGTGACTGGTCAAGAGCTCGATGCGATGTCGGAAGCAGAATTAGATCAGAAGCTGGATAAAATCTCTGTCTATGCACGTGTATCACCTGAAAATAAAATTCGTATCGTACGGGCATGGCAGAAAAAAGATGCCGTGACAGCGATGACGGGTGATGGTGTCAATGACGCTCCCGCATTAAAACAAGCAGATATCGGAATTGCGATGGGAAGCGGCACGGACGTGGCTAAGGATTCGTCTGCGATGATTTTAACGGATGATAACTTTGTATCGATTGTGAATGCTGTTCAGGTTGGAAGAACGGTGTTTGATAACATTAAGAAGGCCATTAGTTATTTGTTTGCAGGAAATTTGGGAGCGATTATTGCCATTCTGTACGCTGTCGCATTTCATTTGCCTAATCCATTCACTGCCTTGCAGCTGCTATTCATTAACCTTGTGAATGATTCACTGCCCGCTATTGCTTTAGGGGTGGAAAAACCAGAGCCGAATGTGATGCAAAAAAAGCCGCGCTCCATTGATGAAGGGATATTTGCAGACGGAACGATGAAAGCGGTATTGACACGCGGGATACTCATCGGGATTGCAGTGATTGTTTCCTTTTACATCGGTCTATCTCATTCAGATGAGATGGGTGTCGCTATGGCATTTACCACGTTGATTTTATCAAGAACATTGCAAACCTTTGCCGCTCGTTCCAATACACAAACAGCGATAAAGATCGGGCTGTTTAGCAATAAATATGTCATTGGTGCAGTTGTGTTAGGATTTGTTCTATATGGTATCACCGTTCTACCATTTGCCCGCGATGTTTTTAATATCCCACCTGAATTCGGCATGACAGACTGGCTGATTGCAGCGGGACTTGCACTTGGCTCAGTTATTCTAATGGAGATCGTAAAAGTGCTTTCTCATCGGAGAGGGTAATACATTCTAAATAAAATGTCCGGCACTACTATTTGGTGCCGGTTTTTTAATTAATATACAATAATCCCCAATCGAATGAGAGGAGGAATTGAAATCAAAAAGACTGAAACAAGCATGTATTAGCAAAGAGTTTGAACGAATTTCATAATAATACTATGCTTAATTTTTGTAGAAAGTTAGTAAAAATAGGAGGATTCAATGTACAAAATATTAATTGTTGAAGATGAAATGAATATCGCAAATACATTAAAACAACATCTTGAAAAATACGGCTATCATTGCCTTATTGTAGTAGATTTTGAAAGAGTACTGGATACATTTCAAGATTTTCAACCTCATCTAGTCATCATGGATATTAATCTTCCCGCCTTTGATGGCTATTATTGGTCTCGCAAAATAAGGCAAGTCTCGAATTGTCCTCTTATGATTTTATCTGCCCGTATGAGTGAGGCTGATCAAGTATATGGGATTGAAAATGGAGCCGATGACTTTATTACAAAACCTTTCTTATTAGACGTAGTATTGGCGAAAATAAATGGACAAATTCGTCGTGTATACGGCGAATATGCAACAGATTCACAAGCTCGAATTTTAAAAATAGGGAACACAAAATTAAACTTAGATACTGTGCGGCTAAGTACATCTGAACGCGAGGAGCAATTGACGGTAAAGGAGCTCCAGCTTTCTACAATGCTTTTTGAAGCATATCCGAATGTTGTGTCTAGACAGCAGTTGCTTTCAGCTATTTGGGATGACGAATCATTTGTTGAGGAAAATACTCTTACTGTCAATATCGTGAGGCTTCGTAAAAAACTAGAAGCTACTCATTCTTCGCTAGAAATCGCAACTATTCGAGGGATTGGTTATCAATTAACGGAGAAACCTGTATGAAGCTGTTTTTAAAGGACCATATCAGTTTTATTTTTCTTTATATCATGACGTTTATTAGTTTGCCTATTTTGATTCATCGACTAGATGGCTTTGAAAATCATTATAAATACTTTTTATTTTTGGCCTTTATATCACTAGTTCTCTTTCTTGGTTTTCGCTATTTACGCCGCAAAAAAATGTATGCAGGAATTTCTAGAAAAGGTATGCATCCAGAGGAATTGCTGATTTATCAGCCAATGGCTTCATTTGAAAAAGCATATGCTGCACAATTACAGTCGATACAGTCCTTGTTTCTATCAAGGGACGAGGAGTATAAGCAATTTTTAAGTGAACAGCAAGTGATGATTTCTCATGCTGTTCATCAAATGAAAACGCCTGTTTCTGTGATCCAATTACTCACACAGTCTAATCAATGGAAGGACCCGAGTCTGCTTGTTGAATGGCAAAAGGTGAAACGTGAATGCGATAAGTTAAACTTTTCATTAAATCAGCTGCTGATATATAGTCGTTCTACTAACTTATTAGCCGATTTAAAAGTAGAACGAATTCCATTAAAAGCTGTGGTGCAAGAAGTGATCAATGATTTGAAGGATTATTTTATCGAGGAAGAAATATTTCCTAAAAGCATGATACGAGAAGACATTGTTGTTTATTCTGATCGAAAATGGTTAAAGGTTGTTATATACCAAGTATTAAGCAACGCTGTGAAATATGGAGAGAAGGGGTCTACTGTGACGATCGATTATGAAAATGGGCAGTTACTGATCAAAAATAAAGGAGAAACGATACCTGAGAGTGAAATAAAGCGTGTGTTTGAATTGTTTTACACAGGATCTAAAGGTCGCATAAAGGGAGAAGCGACTGGGATTGGTCTTTATTTAGTCAAACGTATTCTCTCGACCCTTAGTCATCCGTACACGTTGCACTCTGCACATAATGAAACCACTTTTACAATTGATTTTTCTGAAAGCATGAAATCGGCTGCCGAATAAGGCGGCCTATTTAAATATGACAATTTCGTCATGTTGCTGTCATGTTCAAAGATGTTAGAGAGGGGAGAGGTTTTTTATACTTGAGTTAACTAAAGTATAAGGAGTGATTAGCTGATGTCAACAACCCTTTTAAACGTAAATCAGCTTCAAAAAGAATATACGGGAGAAATCACATATAAAGCATTAAAAGGTATTGATTTTCATCTGAAAGAAAATGAGTTTGTTGCAGTAATGGGTCCATCGGGAAGTGGAAAGACAACCTTTCTTAACTGCATTTCAACAATTGATCAACCAACGAGCGGTTCGATTACCATTAATTCGAAAAATCCCTATGCATTGAACGACGATGAACTTGCGAAATTTCGGCGCACGGAGCTGGGGTTTGTTTTTCAAGACTTTAATCTTGTGCATACATTAACAGTAGAAGAGAATATATTATTACCCTTAACTCTTGATTCTGTGAGCGAAGAAGAGATGAAGCGACGCCTTTCAAATGTGACAAACCTTTTAGGGATTAAAGATATTTTAAAAAAGCGTACATTTGAGATTTCAGGTGGGCAGAAGCAGCGTGTGGCAATTGCACGAGCTGTTATTCATGAACCCAGTTTATTATTAGCTGATGAGCCGACTGGTAACTTGGATTCTAAATCAGTAAATGACGTGATGAAATTGTTTGAATCAGTTAATAAAACTTTTAAGACAGCAATTTTAATGGTAACGCATGATGCTTATGTCGCAAGCTTTGCACAATGCGTCATCTTTATAAAAGACGGCATTCTTTATAATGAAGTACATCGAGGTAAAAACAAACAGCAGTTTTATCAAGAAATTATGGACACACTCACATTTTTAGGTGGTGGCCAGCATGAGCTTTAATCATATTGTCGTTCAAAATATCGTACGCGATAAATGGACGTACACTTCTTACTTTTTAAGTAGTGTTTTCTCTATTTTAGTATTTTTTTTATTTTCGACTGTAGCATTTCATCCAATGTTGGAAGTAGTTGATACATCGAGTACACTCGGTATTACAATGATGTTAGCTAGCCTTATTATTTACATTTTTTCATTCGTCTTTATCATTTATTCTCTATTCGCTTTTTTAAAGAAGAAAGCGAAAAATCTTGGCATCTTTATGATTACTGGAGCATCTATGAAGCAAGTTCGTAAGATGGTTTTTAGAGAGAATATGCTTATTGCTGGTGCAGCGATACTAACAGCGATTGCGTTAGGGCTTGTCATCGCGCCATTGTTTTTAATGGTAGCTAAAAGAGTATTCCAAGCGGATAGTTTTGGTATGTATGTACCTGTTCAATCTATCTTATTAACGATTGTCTTATTTACTATTTTATTTTTTGTTGTTTCTAAATTTATGACACGCTTTATTAACAAAGAAGAGGCAGTTCATCTGTTAAAGGCGGACGTAATACAGGAAAAACTAATTACACCTGCACCATTGAAACTATTGCTATCTGTAATCGTAAGTGGCTTATTATTATTCGCAGTGAAGATGGAAATGAATTGGATTGAATCCATTGGAATGCTTTATTACATCTTGCTATTTGTCAGCATACTATCAGCTATTTATTTTATAATTACACAAGGAATGCTGTTTGCAATTATTGTAATGCAAAAGAGGCCATCATACTTTAGAAAAACAAATATGCTTTTCATTTCTAATTTCAAAGCTAAAGGACGTTCGCATGCGAATACCGTATATTTATTAACAATACTACTGTTAGGTGTATTTGTATGTACAAGCGTACTGTATAGTTCATATTACAATGTAGAAGAAAAAACAGAAAAGTTGTATCCTTATAGTTTTCAATATATGTCACTTCCAGATAATTCAACGGAACAAAAGGACATTGCCTTTATTGAAAAGACGTTAGCCGAATCAGGTAACTATGATGCGTATCATTCGGCATTTAAAACAGATGAAGATCGTCGAATTGGTTTTATGTCAGTTTCGAATTATAATGCGCTCGGTTTTCATAAAGATATTACCCTAAGTGCTAATGAATATCATGTTGTAGCAGGTAATGAAGGTATAATGCCAAGTACAGAAGCAATTCTTGATTACCCGTTTGGAAAGCTTCAGTATACAGGTCTTGAGACGCAAAACATGTTAACGACAGGTTTCCAAAGTGTGTTCTATATTGTTCCAGATGGGATTTATGAAACAATCGATTATCCTGTATATAAAGTGTTTGCTTATGAGGTAGAAAATTGGACAGAAAAGCTTGATACAACAGAGGTGATTGAATCCCAAATTCTAATCGAACAAGATGAACATTTAATTTCTTCTAAAATTAGTTTATACAATGCTGAGAAGCAGACAAAGAGTATCATCTTCTTTATCGGCTTTATGTTAAGCCTAATCTTCTTGAGTGCGGCAATGAGTATTCTTTATTTCTACCTACAAACGTCACTTGAAGAGGAAAAAGAGAAATATGCTGGGATACGAAAAATTGGTCTTTCGGTGTCCGAAATATCTTCCGTTGTGACAAAAGAATTGGGAATGTTGATTTTTGTCCCATTTACTTTTACATCTCTGATCTTATTTGGAACGATGATCGGTCTGCGTCGTCACATTTCACCATCATTTTACCAATTAACAGCGATGGGCGTGGGTATATTTCTGCTACTATTTGTAATAAGCTTTTTCATCATGCGACGAAGCTATTTGAAAAAAATTATAAAGTGAAACTTCAATCAGTGGGGGTCTTACAACCCGTTAATGCGGGATAAATGAATAGTTTTCTTTATTCGAAGACTTTTCCGTGACTATATTTTATTGAAAGTGAGTGATTGATATGAAAGTCAGTTCTTTCTATACATTTAACCAATATGAGGTGCGGAAGGGGTAACGTTTAAAAGAAATTCTTCCGTATATAAAATGGAGGAAACGATATGTTTAGCTATTATGGTGCACTTAGCACGGAGATTTATGATTTAACAAAACCTGTAGGGCATTCTGTTTGTGGGGATATTGAATATTATTTAGAAAGATTAAAAGGAACGAAAGGAAAAATACTTGAAGCAGCATCTGGTTCAGGCCGTTTTTTAATTCCGTTACTGGAGCATGGCTATATGGTAGATGGAATTGATTACTCACCTGAAATGCTTCGTTCGTGTCGGCAGCGCTGCGAAGAAAGAGGGTTGAATCCCTATTTATATGAAGGTTACTTACAAAGTTTTTCCTTGTCTTCAACATATGAAGCTATTGTTATACCGACGGGTTCCTTTTGCTTGATTGAAAGACGACAAGACTCTTTAGATGCTTTACGCTGTTTCTATCAACATTTGGTTCCAGGGGGCCGTTTAATCGTTGATCTTCTATTACCGCAGCATTGGCGAATAGGGGAAACGAAGACATCCACTTTTTCCTTACCTAATGGAGACGGGATTACTTTAGAAGATAAATCAATAGAAATGAACTGGGTCGATCAGTATACCTTATCTTATTTAAAGTATGAGAAATGGCGAAAAGGGAAGTTGATTGAAACGGAATTACAAAGGTTTGCCATGCGATGGTATGGAATCGAGGAATTTAAACTCCTATTAGAAAGTATCGGTTTCGCTGATATCACTTGCTCTGCTGATTATCAATATAAGAAGCAGCCATCAAAGGACACTCAGGTTATTACATTTGAAGCTGTACGAAAGTGATAAGTAAAGCTGGTATATAATAGAGAAGTTGAGGTACTGTCAGAAGAACTGAGTGTGGTTTTCTCACTCAGTTCTTCTTATTATTATATCGCTAGATTGAAAATGGTGGAATATAACGTCCGTCTATGTCGGTAAACTGATATTCTTTAGCTAAATCACCGACTTTAAGCACTTTTCCGCTTTTCTCCATCACATTGGGATCACTAGCTAATGCAGTTATGCCACGTCCTAAATAATGAGGTGTTTCTGTTTGGCTCAAATCTTCGGCTTCTTGCCAGTTTTTTTCATCTGCCTCATGGTATTTTAAGACAAGCTCTGTTCTCATAAAACCGGGTGAAACGGCAAGAACAGCGATAGCGTCTTGTTGTAATTCGATAGACAACCCATAAGCCATGCGAATTAAGGCGTTTTTGGCTAAATCGTAATAAAATTGTCCAGTGTATTTGTTTTCGTCCCAAAATGTCGTGTGGATGATGAGGGCTTGTTTACTCTCACGAAGCAGTGGAATGGCAAAGTGATTTGTGGCCAATTGAGCACGCACACCAGCAGTGAACATCGTATCCCAATGTGCTAATGGCAATTCCTCAAAAGGTTTATATTCCACGCCAAGATCATGCGCACCCCACACATTATTAATCAAGATATCTAATTTTCCTTGCTCCATACGAATTTGGTTGATGATGGCTTCTGTTTCTGAATCGTTCGTATGATCACACCGAATGGCTACCCCTGTCCCACCAGAAGCTTCAATTTGTGAAACTGTATCGTCAATTGTTCCAGGCCAATTATTAGTGGAATCCCCTTTAATGCTCCGTCCTGTGACATAAACTGTCGCTCCAGCTTTTCCTAATTCGATGGCAATCGCACGCCCAGCTCCTCGGCTTCCTCCTGTTACAAGAGCGACCTTTCCCATTAATGGTTTCATTTCTATTCATCCTTTCTTGCGTAAGATGTCTTTATCATACAGGAGAATTCTTGACAACCTATGTCATGTTTTATTCAATTGAAGTAATAAATCAATAAAAAAGGTGAGTGGGATGAGAGCGGATCGGCTAATATCTATTCTTCTATTACTACAATCACAAGGTCAAATGACGGCGAAAGAATTATCAGAGAGGTTAGAGGTTTCCGAGCGTACCATTTATCGAGATATGGAAGCCTTAAGCGGAAGTGGAATCCCTGTTTTTGCAGAGCGGGGAAAAAAAGGTGGCTGGTCATTGCTAGAAGGTTATCAGACAAATTTGACGGGGTTGAAAGAAGCTGAAATACGAGCTTTGTTTGTTTCTCCTTCTGCTCAATTGCTAGAGGATCTAGGTTTAGCTCATACATCTGAAGAAGCTAGGAATAAACTTATGGCGTCACTTCCTTCTATTTATCGTGAACATGTAAATGATGTATGGAATCGTATTCATATTGACACGAGTACATGGAGAGAGCGAAAAGAAAAAATGGTGACCTTCGATGTTCTTAAAAATGCCATATGGAAAGAAAATAAATTAAAAATCGAATATCAACGGGCAGATGGAATAACGAATAGCCGAATTGTAAAGCCACTAGGACTTGTGGCTAAGGGAAGTCGCTGGTATTTTATTGCTGCTAAAGACAATGATGAAATCCGAAACTACCGGGCTTCACGGATTACTTTCGCTGAACTTATTAATGAAACATTTGAAAGACCAAAAGATTTCGACCTTGCCCAATATTGGAGATCTTCAACGAAGGGCTTTATAGAAAGCTTACCGAATTATGAAGTATGGGTAGAAGTGGCCCCTGCCATCTTACCGAGATTGAAATTCACGAACCGTTTTGTTCAAATGGAAGAGGGTGAAAGTGAAAAC